>DAOMRL010000006.1:0-19464 GCA_035445865.1 Candidatus Levyibacteriota bacterium | reverse complement strand
CATTATCTTCTCAACAAATGACAATGTTTTCTTACAATTTAGCTGATATTAAATATAGTGTCATAATAAGCTCCCTCCTTTTACTTGCAAACGGCATAATATATATTCTCATTCAGAATGGAATTATCCCGTTGAAAATGTTTGGGTTATAACCGAAAGGGGGTGAATATAACTATTGCAACAATGTATTGTGTAAAATGTCGTGAAAAACGAGAGGACGAAAATGCAGTTGAAGTTACTATGAAAAATGGTAAACCTGCAATGAAAGGAAAGTGTCCTGTTTGTGGCACTGGAATGTATCGAATTGGCAAACCAAAAGCATAAGCTTTTTTCTTTTTAAAACCAAAAACCCGGTCTAAGTTCTTATGTACTTACACAAGAGTTAGATCGGGTTTTTGTATGAGATAATACTCAATTATAGTTGTGGAGCATTCTCTTGAGATATAGATTGAAGTTTATAAACTTTTACTACAGAGACGTCCCATTCTCCCACAATCTCTGCAGGACCAAACCCCGCAATCTCCCATAACGAATGTCCTAAAGGAGAACACTCTTGTTCACATACGATAAGCAATTGATCTGTAACAGTTATACGTTTTGGATCAACAACTTCATTTTCTATTGTGATAGGAGATTTATTAGAAAGTTCAAAGAAATATCTATATGCATGATCAGAATTTCCAGGAGTAATCAATGCAAAATTAAATGGCTTATTATCTGTTTTAGATAAAACAAATTCAGCAATTGTTTTCATTTGCTGTTTCTGTCTATTAGGTTCCCGCCATATATGAAGCTGTGAAACATTTATAACAACCATGGTTATAATAATAAATACAGCACTTATTTTTAACAGAACATTGGTACGTGCTGATCTAAACATAGTGGACAATAAATTTCCGATAAGTAAAAACGGAACAGGGAATAAAAATCCAAAATAATATTCATACAATGGTTTTTTATAGAACCCAAACAATGCAATACCAACTACAAACCAGATTATAATAATTTTCTTAAAAATCTCATCCTTTGTACGAATTAATAAATACAAAGAAGCGACGATAAGTAGAATCGTTAAGAAATATACTGCTAGTATAACTGTACTGTTCAAATTACTATCTGGAGAAATAAAGATTAGCACTTGTGTAACTAACCGATAAAAAACATCTCCCACAATAGAAAGAAATGGCATTTTGTCTCCTTCATTAGTATTTAAAGTAGGAGAAAATATAAAAGAAAAAATTGTACGAATATTTGGAAACCCATGTCTAATTTCAAACGCAAGAAATGGACTAAAAGCAATGAGAAATCCAACAAATATTGATAGATAATAAAATATATATCCTTTTAACAGCTTACTAAACGACTTTTTCTTGAATCCAATACATACAAGAACACATAACGCAACTATCACTGCTATAAACGTTGCTAGATAATGGAGTTGCATAAGAATACCAAGCACTATACCTACCAATCCAAAGAATTTTATAGATTTATTTTTAATAGCAAAATACAATACAATAAATAACAAAAGAGTAAAAAATGGAACTACATTTGGATTCCATGAAGAGCTTGAATAACGTACTACCACTGGAGCAACCGCATATAAGAGTGCTGCAATTAGACCTGCAGTTTCTCCAAAAAATTTTCTACCCATCCAAAAGACTAAATATACTGTTGCAATACCAAAAAGAGCAACCATAACTGCAGGACCTACTGGATCATAGTTAAAAATCCATAGAAATGGAGTGATGAAATAATAATAAAAAGGACCTAGAAAAAAATCTCCAGCAGAAGCACGTGGTCCAAGGAATGTTAAATCCCCTTCTAAAATAGCTTTCACAACTAACATATCCCTTCCTTCATCTCCAAGGAATGTCATGTAATCTCCAATACGATATAACCGTATAAATCCGGCAATTAAAAGAATACTGAGAATTGAAATATTTTTTTTGAGTATTTGCATTACCCTACTAAGTCCTGCAGTTTTGAAAGGAAAGAAATTTTCCATCTTTTCCATATAAAGATATTATACATGGTATAACTATATGGGACTACAAAAAAGCCAACAGCAATTATTAACGCAATTTGCCGTACTATAGGAGTATTGCCGAATATATGAGTTGCTATAAAAATGATTGAAGAGTTTATTAAAACAGACCCTAAAGAAACAAGATTAAACTGAATAAATTTAAACAACGCTAACGATGAAGATTCAATTTTGTGGTTTGCAAATGCCCATGAATTGTTAACTACAAAGTTCCATATAATAGCAAGCTCTGCGGCAAAAAGAGCAGCAAAAAATGGATGCATATGAATTATATCAGCAAAAAATTCAAGGGAAATAGCATTTATTAAATATCCAATAAATCCTGTAATCGCATATTTCATGAATGGAGAATATCTCAATTCTATAACACGCTCTTTTATTATGTATCGTAAAATATCTGCTATTGTTTCTACTGGTGCGATTTTTGATTTTCCCATAGTTCTATCTTCGAATTGAAAAGGAACTTCTGCAACTGTGAATTTTTCTTGTACCACTTTATGCAAAAAAGCAACTTGGAATGTGTATCCTTTGTATTTTTTTACTTTATTTTTTACCGTTAAAAATACTTCTTTTTTAATCGCTCTATACCCTCCAGTCCAATCATGAATATAAAATCTCATTAGTATTGATCGAATGAGTAAGTTGCCCATAACAGAATAAATTTTTCTTTTCACGCCCCAATTCCTAGGAATTCCGCCACCCGCACTATACCGAGTACCTACTACCATGTCATATCCTTCATCAATTTTTTCTAAAAATTCAGGAATTTTATGAGGATTATGTTGCCCATCTGCATCAATTTCAAACAATACATCAGCTTTCATGTGATCAATTGCATAGGTCATTCCTCTAATATAGGCTGCGCCTAATCCTTTTTTCTCACCTATAGATAATTCAATATTTTTCCACTGCTTTGCAAGATTTTTAACAATATCTGCAGTACCATCAGGAGAAGTATCATCTGCAACAAGAATTGACATCTTGTGATTCTTTATCTTTGGAAAAACATCTTCTTCTAAAATTGTGATGAGATTTCCAATATTCTCTTTTTCGTTATATGTGGGAATAACTATAACTACATTCATACTATGTTATATTCTGTGATTTAAGATATTGTACTGTTTTCATCAATCCTTCTTCTAGTGGAACTTTAGGTTCCCAATCAAGAAGTTCTTTTGCTTTGGTGATATCAGGACGCCGTTTTAATGGATCATCTTTTGGTAATGCTTCACTTGTCACAATCTCACTCTCTGATCCAGTAATTTTTTTTACTAACTCGGCATACTCCATAACAGTATGTTCTTGCGTTGAGCCAATATTGACAATTTCACCTTTTGCCCTGTCAGTAAACAAAAGTTTTACTAACCCATCAACTGTATCCGTAACATAACACAAAGATCGTGTTTGACTACCATCTCCAAAAACAGTAATTGGCTCATTTTTTAATGCTTGATTAATAAAATCAATTATCATCCTCTTATCATCTTTTCTCATGTTTGGTCCATATGTGTTAAATATCCGTGCAATACGAGTATCAACACCTTGATCACGATAGAAATATGCTGTTAGTGTTTCGCCAAATCTTTTTGCTTCATCATACACAGACCGAGGACCTGTTGAGGAAACATTTCCGTTATACGTTTCTTTTTGAGGATGTTGATCCGGATCTCCATATGCCTCAGACGTTGATGCAAACAAAAACCGAGCATTTTGTTCTTTTACTCTTTTAAGAAGTTCTAATGTTCCTGTTGTGTTTACAAGCATTGTTTCCATAGGAAGAGCATGATATGAAATTTCACTATGGTGATTCGGAGATGCCGGAGAAGCAAGATGAAAAAGCGCATCAAATGACATACTCTCAGGAAGTCCTTTTATGACATCAAAATCAATAAAAGAAAAATTTTCATGAGCTTCCAGATGTTCAACATTCTTTTTATCACCGGTTAACAAATTATCTACACACAGGACACTATGTCCATCGTTTAGCAACCGTTCACATAGATGAGACCCAATAAGACCTGCGCCACCCGTAACTATAGTTTTTGCCATACAATATATTCTACTTGAAACAACCGCTTGATTAAAGTATGAGATTTATGATACATTTGAATCCAGGCTCATGGCAAAAAAAGCGCTTATAATCGGTGTTTCTTCACAAGACGGCTCATATTTAGCAGATTTTCTTTTAGAAAAAGGATATGATGTCATCGGAACTATCCGCCATACAACTAGCTACTACCAACCAAATATTGAGCACCTTTACGGCAAAATTAAGCTTGAAGCAGTTGACCTCATAGACATTGAAAGCATCCAAAATGCGATAAGAAAACATAATCCTGATGAGATCTATAATATTGCTGCTCAATCAGTTCCGGCTGATAGCTGGGTTCAACCATTTTATACTGGTGAAGTAACTGCACTTGGTCCTGTACGAGTTATGGAAGCCGCACGTCATTTAGTACCAAATGCTCGTGTATATCAAGCTACCAGTAGAGAAATATTTGGAAATATTGAAGCAGAATCTGCCGATGAATCAACGCTGATGGATGCAAACAACCCATACGGTATTGCGAAAGCATATGCTCACATGATGGTCAGAAATTATCGTGAATCATATGGTATGTATGTCTGCGGTGGTATTTTATTTAATCATGAAAGCCCACGCCGAAGTCTCCATTTTGTGACAAGAAAAATCACAGCAGGAGCTGCATGTATAAAAAATGGTGTAAAAAATCCTCCACTCAATGAATTAGGAGAACCACTCGTTGATTCTGAAGGAAAGCTGCATATGGGACTTTTAGATGCACAACGAGATTGGGGATATGCAAAAGAATATGTAGAAGCAATGTGGCTTATGTTACAAAATGATGCTCCAAAAGATTATGTTATCGGTACAAATACCACACATTCTGTCAAAGATGCCTGTAAAATTGCTTTTGAACATGTAGGACTTAACTGGGAAGATCATGTAATCAGTAATGAAAAATTGTTAAGACCAACAGAAATCAAAGAATTAAAAGGCAACTATAATGCAGCAAAACAAGATATGGGCTGGGAACCACGAACATCTTTTGAAGATCTCATAAAACTCATGGTTGATGCAGATATTGAACGATTTAAATAATTTAGACTTGACCTCTCCAGTACGCTAAAGTATCCTCCAATGTTTGTTCAAGTGATATCTGTGTACTCCATCCTAAACTCTGTATTTTACTTGCATCACAGACAATATCGGGAATATCTGACGGACGAAGCCGAGATTGATCCACCTCTATTTTTAGATCTTTATCACTCATTGTAATCAGTGTATCTACAATTTTTTGGATCGGAACTGATTCTCCGCTTCCGATATTATAAACCTCCCCAACTATTCCTTTTTCCATAGCTATCTGATATGCCCGGACCGTATCCCGCACATCAGTAAAATCACGACGAGCACTCAGATTTCCTACTTTAATAACTGATTCATGATCTTGCTTTTCTATTTCAGCAATTTGCTTTGCAAATGATGCCACGACAAATGCTGGTGATTGACGCGGTCCTATGTGATTAAATGGACGAACTCTGATAATCGGAAGTTTATATGAAATATAGTATTGTAGTGCTAGAAGATCTTGTGTTGCTTTTGAAACTGAATAAGGACTGGTTGGACGAAAGGGGGTATTTTCATCTAACGGTAGTTGATCCGGATCGACTTGACCATATATCTCACCTGAGGAAATAATAACAATACGAGTATCAGATGAGTATTTCTTGATTGCTTCTAAAAGATGTAACTGAACATCCACATTATTATGAATATACTTAGATGGATCCTCATAACTATCTGCAGGTGAAGGCAACGCAGCTAAATGATACACTTCATGAGGTTTTACTGATTCAATTAAAGAATCAACAGAAGCAGAATCGGTTAAATCAATTTTTACAAGAGAGAGTTGGTCTTTTATTGAGTTAACATTTTCAAGACTAGAATCTGAGAGGTATGTTCCGTGAATTTCCTGTTCTTCGTTGTGAAGTGAAAGAAGATGTTCAGCAAGAAAACTTCCTGCAAAACCAGTGACTCCTGTTATGAGTATTTTTTTCATCGTCCGACACCAATATAGTTAAATCCTTTTTCTTTCATTTTTTCAGGTTCGTAGATATTCCTGCCATCTACCATGTTAGGAGTTTTCATGAGCTTGAGCATTTTCCCTACATTTAATTGTTTAAACTCATTCCACTCGGTAACTATAAGTACAATATCAGCATTTTCTACTGCGTCATATGCATTCTCTGTAAACTCAACTCTCTCTAAATTACTAAAAATTACTTTTGAGTTGTCCATAGCAACCGGATCATATGCTTTTATCTGTGCACCTTTTTCATGTAATTCGTTAATAATAGTAATGGAAGGTGCTTCACGCATGTCATCAGTATCCGGTTTAAATGCAAGTCCAAGGATACCAATTGTTTTTCCTTGTACATCTCCCAGCATCTCTTGGGTTTTTTCTGAGATACTTTTTATTGCCTCTTTGTTAATATTCTCAACTTCATCAAGCAATCTAAAATCATATCCATTACTCTTTGAAATTTGTATAAGTGCTTTAACATCTTTTGGAAAACAGCTTCCTCCATACCCTGCACCAGCTTTCAAAAATGCCTGACCAATGCGTTTATCAAGTCCAATTGCTGCAAGAACATCAGGTCCGTTTGCGCCTACTTTTTCAGATAATTGAGCAATTGCATTAGCAAAAGAGATCTTTGTAGCCAAAAATGCATTGGCTGCGTATTTGATCATCTCAGCAGTTTCGATGTTAGTAAGCACTAAATGGGTATCGTTATTACTCTGCATAATCGGTTTATGAAGTTCAACCAATTTGTCTTTTGCTTTTTGTGAGTCAGTACCGATAACAATTCTGTCAGGATGCTGAGTATCTGAGATTGCCTGGCCTTCTCTTAAAAACTCAGGGACAGAAGCAATATCAACCTCTGCATCTTGTGGTTTTAAATCTGATAAAACTTCCAATACTTTTCGATTTGTACCGACCGGCACAGTACTTTTGACATTCACTACGGTATGTCCTTGTAAATGAGGTGCAAGTTTTTTTGCAACATCAAACACAACTGAGAGATCAGCTGATCCGTCTGCTTGCGGCGGTGTTCCCACTGCAATAAAGACCACACTAGAACTCGGGATCGCCTCATCGTATTCTAACGTAGGAATAAGTCTTCCTGCTTTTACATTTCTGCTTACCAATTCTTCAAGTCCTGGTTCATAAATTGGAATTATCCCTTTTTTGAGATTATCTATTTTTTTTGAAGTATGTCCGATAACATACACTGTATTCCCAAGGTCAGCAAATACTGCTGCTGTTACAAGTCCTACATATCCGTGTCCAATAAATGTGATTGTCATAAAATTAATTTTAAATTGAAAACTCTCAATAAACTATCTATTAATTTGTTTTTTAACTTCTTGGAGTCCTTCTTGAAATGTTTTCATCCGTACTCCCAAGGCATTTATTTTATCATTATTGAGCGATAAATTAAACGGGCGATCTGCTTTACCTTTAAAGTATTCCGCACGCGTTGTCGATGATATAAGACTACTATCAAGATCAAATTCCTGAGCGATAATCTGAGCTGCTTCATATGGAGTCATAACGTCATTTCCCACTACATGATATATACCTCGAACATCTTGTGAAATAATCACTTCAAGTGCCATCACAAAATCATCAATAAAGGTTGGTGTAAAAAGGTGGTCAGTGACTGCCATTACTGGCTGACCAGATTCCAGTCTGCTTTTGATAGCTCTCATAAAATCTTTTTTCTTGTCTAATACCGCCCTATATGGATATGCTAGTCGCACGATAACATGTTCAGCACCACTTTCTTGAACGGCTTGTTCTCCCTTCCATTTTGTATGTGCATACCAATTTACCGGATTTGGAGTATCATTTTCTGAGTAGAGCTCTTCTTCAGAGTTTGTACCATCAAAAACAAAATCTGTTGATACATAGATAAGTTTTTTCCCTGTTTTATGACAAAGACTTGCAACATTCTGACTACCCACTACGTTTATTTTCCAGGCATCTCCTTGTTCACCCAGCGCTTTGTCCAATTCACATCCATCAACATCTGTCTTTGCAGCGAGTAAAACAACCCACTCACTATCAGATTCTGCAAGAGATTTTAAGGACTCAGCATTTGTGATATCAGTACCGGTAGAAGAGTTAAATTCACTAAATTCGTAACTATTTTTGAGTAGTTCAATAACACGCGAACCAATAAGTCCGGTCGAGCCTATGATCCCTACCTTCACTTATCTCCTCCATATTGTTTTTGATAGTATGCCTGATAGTCTCCTGACTTTACTTTTTTCCACCATTCTTCATTATCTTTATACCACTGAACTGTCTTTTCCAGCCATTCATCAAATGTGTATTTGGGCTCCCACCCCAATTCACTTTTTATTTTTGTCCAATCTACATCATATTTTCGATCATGCCCCGGTCTATCTTTCACATATTCAATATAACTCTCATCTTTTCCGAGCAACTTTAAAATTCGTTTTGCAACCTCAATGTTTGGAATCAGATCCATCATACCCCCAACCAAATATGTTTCTCCTACTTTTCCATTTTGTAACACTAAGTCTATTGCTCGGCAATGATCTTCAACATGTAGCCAATCACGAATTTGCTGTCCATCACCATATATAGGGATTTTTTTATCTTCGAGTACGTTAGTAATAGCAAGAGGAATAAGTTTTTCAGGGAAATGATATTGACCAAAATTGTTTGAACAGTTAGTAATCGTAATTGGAAGATTATATGTTGTGTAATATGCACGAACTAAATGATCTGATCCTGCTTTGCTTGCTGCATATGGACTTCTAGGAGCATAGGGAGTATTTTCGGAAAACTTTTCGTGTGAATCAACCTCAAGCGCACCAAATACTTCATCTGTTGAAACATGATGAAATCGTTTTACTTCATTTTTTAAGGCAGCGTCAAGCAATACTTGGGTGCCTAATACATTTGTTTTGACAAATTCTGCCGGTTCTAAAATAGATCTGTCAACGTGTGATTCTGCAGCAAAATGGACGACGATATCTACTCCTTGCATAGCAGTAGCTACTTGTGCAGGATCACAAATATCTCCATGAATAAATGAGTAACTTGGGTTGTCCTCAACTTCTTTGAGATTTTCTAAATTTCCCGCATACGTCAACTTATCAAAATTGACCACCTGATCTTCAGGATGATTTTTTATCCAGTATAAAATAAAATTTGAACCAATAAATCCTGCCCCACCTGTTACAAGTAATTTCATATACTTTTGAGATACTTTTCTAAATAATGATACGCAACTATTGTTGGACCATCAAGAATTTCTCCTTTGTCTATCATAACACCAACGTCAGCTATTGTGAATTCTTTTAACTCTAAAAACTCTCCATCTTCTGGGGTAGCTTCTCCCTGTTTAAGATCTTGTGCTACATATACATGTGCCGACTGATTACTACTTCCAACTCCTACCCAAAATTTACCTATTTCAATTATATTATCTGCACTCATTCCAGTTTCTTCTTTTAGCTCTGTAACTGCAGAATCATATGGGTTTTTCCCTGCAACATATCCCATCGGAAATTCCCATGAAAGAGACTTTACCGTATACCTATATTGACGAACAAGCGAAACAATGTTTTTTTTTAGTGGAATTACGATACTAAATGGATCACGGCTACGATAGTAATAGTGTGATATTTTTCCATCAGGACGTAAAACCTCGTCTTCAAGTATTTGCAAATACTTATTTTCTAAAAGAATTTTACTTGAAAGGGTTTTCCAATCTGTAGATACTTTTGTCATATCAGTCTTACAATTTACTTAATGGCACTACTAAAATCTTAGTCAATCTTAGATCAGTTGTGTATTTTTGTCAATCTGACTTGATTAATCATTGCGATACAGACTCTCCTTTACTATACTACTATGTATGGATACAAATTATACACTCGCACTTGAGCCGTCAAATCCTGAATGGCCAAACATGATACAAACGACGGAAATTCCACAACTACTTTTATACGAAAGACAGACATTTCCAGACAATAGAGGCTACTTTAAAGAAATAATCGAACTTCGTGACCTAGAAACTGTGTTAGGAAAACAAATACATATTGCTCAGGCAAATCACTCAAAATCTATTCCGAAAGTTATTCGGGGAATTCATAGCGAGCCTTGGGAAAAAGTTATTTATGTTCCAAAAGGTACTGTAAAAGCAGTCTTTGTTGATTTGAGAACTGATTCACATACGTTTGGAAAAGCCATTTCAATAACATTTAGTGATTCCAATCGAAAAGCGGTATACTTGCCGAAAGGAATTGGAAATTCATATGCAAATATTGGAGAAGAAGACGCTGAGTATATATATATGGTAACCGATTATTACAAAGGTGAAGAAACTCCAGCAGTAAATTTAAATGATCCCCAACTTACAAAACAGTTTGGTGGATGGGAAATCGAAAATCCTATTATCAGCGACACAGACAAGAAGCATCCTACACTTAAAGAAAAATTCGGACATGAAATTGATTTTAATACGTTTGAGTGGCTTAAGTAGAATAAACGTTATTCTTTTCTTAAATACGCTTCAACATCTCCACTTAATTCTCCATTTTTCACTTTTTCTGCAACCATGTTATTTGCTCGTAGTAGTTCGTCGTGGGATGCTCCTGCATCGATCCACCAATCTATGATATCACATTCTAGTGTTCCATCTTGGACATAAAAGTTGTTAAGATCAGTTACTTCTAATTCTCCTCTTGCAGATGGTGAGAGACTCTTTATTTTATCAAAAACATATTGATCATACATGTATATTCCCGTTTGAGCAATATTTGATTTTGGATGTTCAGGTTTTTCTTCAATTGAAATCACTTTTCCACTTTCATCCATCTCAATAACACCATATTGACGAGATTCAGTAGGCATTTCTACACCAAATACCTTTGCGCCTCTTTCTTTACTTTCAAAAGATCTGACAGACTCAGATAAGTCATGGCCAAAAATGTTATCTCCAAGTAGCACAAGGAGCTTTTCATCTTTTACAAACTCTTCAGCCAGTAACACTGCGTCTGCAATTCCTCCTTTTGGATTTTTTTGTGCAGCGTAATACAATTTTAACCCAAACTCTTCCCCTGCACGTAACAGATCAGTAAACATACCTAAATGATTTGGAGAACTTGAAACTAATACTTCGGTAACCCCTGCCTTCTTCATAGATTCGAGAGGATAATAAATCATTGGCTTATTGTAGACAGGCAATAAGTGTTTGTTAGTAACCCATGTTAATGGGCGTAGACGTGTTGCAAGACCTCCTGCGAGGATAAAACCTTTCATAAATGTATCTTAAATCCTTCCTGCATTAAAAAATAGAAACGCAGCAAGAATCAATGAACTGATCAAGATATATTCTATCACAATTTTGTTTTTTAGGTCGTGGTGCAGTTGATGATGAATAAAGCCAATTACAATGTATGATAAGAGCACAAATACTAATACCATGAATTGTAGCGAGATATTTTCTTTAAACAAATACATATAACAAAATCCCAAAAAGAATATGAGAAATTGATAAAAGTAATATTCGTTATGGTGAAATGATTTATTGTTCATACTTACAAAATAGATCCAAATCTTTGTAACAAAAGTAATAACAAAAACATACCGAGTATCATAATATGGTCAAGATTATGACCGACAATCCGAGGAATGTTTTTCCTTTTTATGATAATAAAATCAAGTGTTAAAGCAAGAAGAAGTGAACCGATAACAATAATAGGTATTGCACGAGTGGCACTTGAGAGATTTACAAAAGGATTGTTCTCAGCAGATATCTGCAAAAATGATGGAGTAATAATTGTTCGCGGAGCTTGCGCTACAACAACTGGGTGGGTTTTATACTCTATTTCCTGATTTGTAATAACAGCAGTACGAGATGCCGGAACTGCTGTAGGAGCAAGAGTTATAAAAGGAGTAGATAACGGTTGCGCGGGAGTAGGAGGAAGGGTATCTTGAACAAAAGCTACTGTTGATTCTGTAGGAGCTGGTACGTCTTGTGCACCAAACATCTGGACAACCAACACTGTTTCAACACCTTCAATTTGACCCTCAGAAACCGCAAATCCTATTTCTTTGTATTTATCTGATAACAAATTATCCCGATGACTCGGAGAGTTGAGCCATGCATCAACAACTGATTTTGAATCTGTAAATCCTTTTGCTAGATTTTCACCTGCAAAAATATATTGATATCCCGCACCTTTAATAAATTGCCAGGGTGAGGTTCCATCAGGCGCAAAATGTGCCCAATAGTTGTTTGAAAACATATGTTGTGCCTTACCGTTAGCAGCAGAAACAAGCGATTCATTCAATGTCAGTGGCTCAAGTCCACGTTCTTTTCTTGCATTGTTAGTATATTCAAGCAATTCCTGTTGATTGATTGAATATGCAACACCCAAGATCTCAGGTTTTTGCTGTTGGACAACATGTACCGAAATACTGGTAAAAAACAGAAAAAAGATAAGAACTAAAAGACTTGAGTGATGTAATAACTTAGAACGAAAGTTGTTATGTTCGTGTGGTATAAAATAGTGTTTAGTTACCCGTCTCATAGAAAAAGACTATGAGTACACCGGTGTATCAATAGTCCCTAGTTTATTATCATTGAGCGGGATTAAAAGTGCAAGTGATAACGTATTTGCGATAGCAAACCCAACCCTTAATCCTGTAAAAGAGCCAGGACCTTTTTCACAGTAAATTTTATCAATGTCTTGTACCTTCAAATCTGCTTGTTTGAGAAGATTTTGGATAAGAATTAAAATACCATCAGCTTGTGTTGCAATATCAGTCTCTGCAACAAATTCCTGATCATTTTTTGTCAATTTGACAATATTTTTTTTATTATCTCGAGTGTCAATACACAAAATATTCATATATGAGTTTATAACTTCACTGCTCCTTCTCTCAGTATCGTAAAAGGTTCTTTTGTACAGTCAATTACCGTAGAAGCCTTTGTACCACCTCTAGTGTTACCTGGTAATACAAAATCTACTAACTGTATTAACTCTTGACTAAGATCATTATACAGATATGGTGTTGACTCTCCGGCAAAATTAGCAGATGATCCTATAATCGGTACACCTATTTTTTCAATAATCTGTAATAGATCTGCATGATCAGGCATGCGTACTCCAAGCGTATTACCTCCACCTTTGACTAATTTTGATACTCGAGTATTTTTACTGTTCAAAATAATTGTCAATCCTCCCGGCCAATAATTTTTCATCAATGATCGTACCTTTTGAGATGGTATATCTACCCATTTTTCTGCCATAGCAGTACTACTTACAAGCACCGGTGCAGGTTTTGTTTCAGCACGTTTTCGAATTTTAAATAACCGTTGCACCGCCTTTTCGTCATCAATACGACATCCAATCCCAAATGCAGTATCTGTTGGGAAAATGACAATCCCACCCCCAACTAAAGTATCAATTGTTTGTTGTATATCATTTTTCATAGATTACCTGTATTTTACGCTCAGCATCTGAGAGAGTTGTAATTTCTATTTGTATTCTTTTTTTTGGTAATAAATCACCAAGTTTTTCTGCCCATTCAATCAATACGACCCCATTTTCATCGGATAAAATATCTGTTATACCAATACTTTGTATTTCTTCTTTTTTTTCAAGACGATATAAATCGATGTGATAAAGTTTTTTAATTTTTAATTCACTATTCTTAACACTTACATTGTGCTCACGCACAAGCGAAAAAGTAGGAGAAATAACTCTTGTTACAATTCCTAACCCTTTGGCAATTCCTTTTGCCAACGTAGTCTTACCTGCTCCTAAATCGCCGTATAAACACACCACATCGCCAGATTGTAGTGTCTGTGCGAACTCTTCCCCAAATTGTATTGTTTGATCTGCTGAATGTGTAATAATTTCTTTATTCATATCTATTCATCTAAAAAATATGTGCCTATATTTTTGAAATACGAGTATACCACATGAGGAGAGCAACAAGAGACTCCCTCCAATCACAGCAATACTTCCTGTTTTAGTAGTCGTCGCACCAAGTGTTTCTGTCTGAGATTTTGGCTTATTACCAGAACCTCCAGTTGCAGTATCCCATGTACCACTTGTATTATACTGTCCTAATACAGCAGAATCAGATGAATTTTCAGGTACTTCATCATGTAAAACAGTTGCTGTCACATCTTTTTCAGTATCTATTGTAGATTCTTTTACATTAGATACTTTTGTTGCAGTAGGTATTTTTGTCGAAGTTGGAATCTTCGTTGGCATAGGAGTTTTTGTAGGTGTTAGCGTTTTGGTAGGAGTAGCACTATTAGTTGGTGTTGGCATCGGTGGTTCAATATTTGCTACATTTTCTGTTGGCGTCATATTACCGGTTATATCTCCTGTTCCATCGGGATATCGACCAAAAGAGAGATCTTCTGTGCTGTTTTCAAATGATATCTCATCGATTATTTGTTCTCCATTTTTAAGTACTATTCCGTCTCCAGTATTATTAAGTGTGATATTAGTCTGACTCCGTCTAAAACTTATAAATGAACGCCCACTCAGAATAGTATTAGGGATAACAAATGATGTTACTGATCCTTGCGTATCACTAAGTATCCATCCTGAAATATCAATTTCACTATCACCGGTATTAAAAAGTTCTATAAATTCATTTGGCTCATTGGAAGGTCCACTTGGATTGGGAAACACTTCATTTATCTTAATTTGAGCAGAAGCAGTACTCACGGAGATAAATCCGAAGATACATAATACAGCAAGCACAACAGCGTACCGCATAGTATTGACATCTATCAAAATGCCAAGATATGATCATCGTACTCTTCTTATTATTATTTGTCCAGATGGAAGAAAAATTAGAAACTCGTTATAGTCTAATAATTAATATGGAGATAGAGAGTGTCCAGTCCGCCTTCATCATGAGCTACTTTTACATATCTCAGCCGGCAACCACCAGAACCGGAATAACTTCCTTGATACAACGTACCAGCTTTTACTGCACGAACTGTTGAGCTACTTCCATTTATATCTATACCATCATGAAAACGGTATACTTGGCCAACCCATGTATTACGAACAGCCCATGTCTCTCCATATCCTTGATTGTACTGAATAGGCCCTGAT
Organism: Candidatus Levyibacteriota bacterium; assembly: GCA_035445865.1. GTDB lineage: Bacteria > Patescibacteriota > Microgenomatia > Levybacterales > GWA1-39-11 > JBDHUV01. Next base: position 4,198 of record DAOMRL010000006.1, on the reverse strand, counting down.
ATTGGCCAATTCCATGATCCTGAGGGATTAAAGGGATCACCACCTGTACTATTTGTATGATCAATTGATGACAAATAGTTAAACGGATTTTGAGAGCTACTTCCTGACTTCACAATAAAATGCAGATGAGTACCACTCGAGTTACACGAAGCGCCTTGAATAACTGATGCAATTCGTTCCCCTTCATTTACATGGCCTACTTCTGTCTCTGTACCACGACCTGCAATAATTCCTTGAATCGACTCAAATTCAGCACGAGCCTCAGCAAGTAAGTTTTGATATTTCTTTTCATCGTTATTAGTTGCGATAAGCAAATCTTTCTTTTTTGCTTTTTCACCCTCAAGTTGGGTATTAAATTTAGCTAACTGCTCATGCAGACGCTCTGCTTCTTTTTGTTTTTCTTCAAATAATTCTTGTTCTTGCTCATAACTATTTTTTGCTTGTTCTGCTGCATAAATTTGCTTTTTATCATACAGCTGTACTACTTCAAGATATTTTAAACGAGTTAAAAAGTTAGTAATTGTATCCGATGATAACAACATCTGCAATGGATCTATTTTCCCAAATGCATATGTGGCAGATACCCGTTCAACAAGCGCTTTTGAAGTATCCTGAATGTTAGTCTCAAGTCCCAAAACTTTGTTTTTCGTAATCTCAATATCTTCCTCAAGATCAGATATTTTATTCTGTGTTTCCTGAACTCTCAGCTCTGAAACTGCGATCTGATTATCAACAAGCTTAATTTGTGAATCAAGTGTTTTTGCCTGTCCTTGGAGATCGTTAATTTTTTCTGTGTATTCACGGATCTTTTGCTCCAGCTCATTTGTTTTTTCAGAATTATTTACTCCAGGAGTAGGACTAGCTGTAGGAGAAGTTGAGACTGTAGGAGTAACTGTTTCTGTAGGCGTTTGAGCAAAAAGTGTTTTAACATTAAAAACAAAAATTGCCAGTATTGCAAAAGCAAAAAAACCGGCAATTCGGACTGGGATATGTGTTCTTTTATTTACCATACCTATTTCAAATATCTCAGTACTGCTATATAACTTGCAAAAATCCCTAACAACAACGCTACCAGCAACTCAATACCAAGAATCTGTACAATAGTCAGCGGAGGAACAGGAAAAATAGGGACGCCTTTTAGAAATGACTCAAAAATTGGGGTTGTATACACTAAAATACCGTATGAAAGCAACCAACCGATCATAGCGCCCATCACACCATAAATAAATCCTTCTATCAAAAATGGCGTACGAATAAACCAGTTAGAAGCACCGATAAGTCGCATTGTTTCGATATCTTCCCTCCTGGCAGTAATTTTAATACCAATAATAGTCACAATAACAAATACTGATACGGTCACAAGTATTGCAATCACCCCTAATCCAATCACTTGAAATGCATTTGTCCAGGAAATAAGTGTATCCACTATTTCTTCTTGAAATACTATCCTATCTACATACTCAGAAGCTGCGACTACTTGTGCAAGACTTTTTAAGTCTTCAGGATTTTGAGCTTGTACTTCAAGTGAGGCAGGAAGAATATCAGCAGTTACGAGCTCCACCAATTCTGGTTCATCTTTATTGATGTTTTTATATATCTCAAGCGCTTCTTCTTTTGATATATAGATCACCTCAGCTGTTTTTCCTGTTGCCTCAAGCTGTGTTTTCATAGCATCGATATCAACAAGCTCTGCGGTGTCTTTAAAAAATACCGTAAGTTGAGGACGTGTCTCAAAATAGTTAATAAGATTCATTGATATAACAGTGAGTACTGCAAATATCGAAATTGCAAAAAAAGTAAGTGTCATGATCAGCGTAGCTGATAATGCTTGGTATGGTGAACGTCTGATATATTTTCCGGCTGTTTTAAGGTGTTTCATCTGTCTCCTTTTTTTCTTTATCTTTATGATCTTTAGCATCCGCATCTTTTTCTGGAGATACTTCATGTTTTACTTCTTCTGTTTTTTTATGCTCTGATGGTTTGTCGTGTGCAATTCTTCCTTTATCAACAGTAATAACTCGCTGTTTTGCGTTATCTATAATTTCTTTGTTATGAGTTGTCATCAGGATTGTAGTTCCTAACTTATTAATACTCTGAAGAAGATCAATAATTTGATATGAGGTCTCAGAATCCAGATTACCGGTAGGTTCATCTGCAAGAAGTATTTCAGGATTGAAAATCAATGCACGCGCAATCGCAACCCGTTGACGTTCTCCACCTGATAATTGAAGGGGGAATTTATCTTTTTTATCAGCAAGACCTACTTGTAATAAAATTTCTTCTGCCTGTTTTTTTGCGGTTTTTTCATGTACACCGGTAAATTGTAATGGGAGAATTACGTTTTCCATCACAGTACGATCCATCAATAATTTAAGATCTTGAAAGATAGTTCCAACTGTCCGCCTCAGCTTAGGAATTTTACTGCCTGAAAGTTTGGAAACATTAATATCTCCAATTAATACTTCTCCTGCATCAGGTACTAAATCACGAATCACAAGACGAAACACAGTAGTTTTACCAGATCCTGTTGGACCTACTAAATACACAAATGCTCCTTTATCTACACTAAAAGACACGTCATCGAGTGCGATGACTTCTTTTCCATATTTTTTGGTTACATTTTTGAATTGAATCATGAATAGTAAAAATTGCCCTGCAATACAGAATTCTCTCTGTTGTATTGATAGTCAACCATGAATCGCTTACATTGTATCCTGCTCTACGCAGGATTAATCTAATACTTGTAACCTGCCTACATCCATGAGCCACCCAGCGTGTTGCGCTGTTTGTGTTTGACCCCAAACTTTTACGCTACGTCCTACAAAAGGAGTAAGATCCAGTACTGATGAGGTTAGATACACATTTTGAGACTCACCGCCTGGTCTTTCTAAATGAAATGCACCTTCTCCTTCAATTCCTCCTTCTCTCAAAATCCCTTCTGCATTATCTGAAAAATCATTGTCTTTAGAGCCAATGATATCTCCTTTTTTTACTTCTACACCATTTGCATTTATAGCTTGAGAATTATCTGAGGACGACGATGGAGAGACTCCCATAACATTGGAAACAATAAACCCGGTACCAATACCGAGTATCACAAACATTCCAAACGCAATTAAGACACTTTTATTCATACCATTAGTAGCGGGTTGATTTGTATCAAGTTCATGGACGATAGTATTTTGTGAGTCCATATGGCACATTTTAGTTAACCATATTTTTAGAAGTTTTACAACTTTTTTGATTATGCATCTTCTTTCATTTGTGCCTCCACAAATATATCAATATTCCCATCTAACACTGATTCTACATTTCCGGTTTCTTCTTTTGTCCTAAGATCTTTTACCATCTGATAAGGATGAAGCACATACGATCTGATCTGATTTCCCCATGATGGAGGACTGTAGCTTCCTTTTAAATCTTGTTTTGTTTTTTGTAGTTCTTCTTGATGACGTGCCCATAGCTTTGCTTTGAGAATTTTGAGTGCATATTCTCTATTTTGTGCTTGATATCTCTCTGATTGAGAGGTAACCACAATACCACTAGGAATATGTTTTACTCTCACTGCTGTTGATACTTTTTGCACATTTTGACCACCTTTTGAAGATGCTCTGTAAAAATCCCAATCAAGATCATCGTCTTTTATATCAAGATCTGTGTCATCCTCTATCTGAGGTAACACTTCAACCAACGCAAAAGATGTATGCCGTAATTGGTCTGCATTAAAAGGAGAGAGACGAACCAAGCGATGTACTCCTTGTTCATTTTTTAAATATCCATATGCAAAATTACCTTCAACTACAAGCGTTGCGCTTTTTATTCCTGCTTCATCTCCGGGAGTATACTCAAGTGTCTCAAACTGCCACCCTTTTTTCTCAAAATACCTCGTATACATTCGATAAAGAATAGACGCCCAATCCATTGCATCTGCACCACCTTGTCCTGCATGAATTGAAAAAATCGCATTGTGAGTATCATGAGGTCCTGAGAGGTAGAGATATACCTCTAGCTCTTTGAGCAACGTCTCAAGACCGTATGTATCATTTGAGGCAATCAGTTCTTGTAATATTTTTGCATCATCGATTTCTTTTTGAAGCGTTGTCATCTCACGCATAAGATTTGCTGCATGCTGACTATCTTTCCAAAAGTCAGGCTCAATACTTTTGGCTTCTATCTCACGGATTCGCAATTCTTTTTG
>DAOMRL010000005.1:0-19574 GCA_035445865.1 Candidatus Levyibacteriota bacterium | reverse complement strand
CAACTCCGGCTGATACAAATAAATATACTACTCCTATTGATCCTACATTTGATCTGGAAACACTGGGACAGTTAGGAAGTCGTATTCAGGTTCCAGTTGATTTATCTTTGGAAGGAGATTATCTAACTGATCCTTCAGAGGAAAGCACTGGTTCACCAAGTGCAGATCTTTCAGATGTTCAGCCTGAACAAACTCCAACACCTGTTCAAGAAGAAATAGTAGTAGAAGAGATACCAACGCCAATTCCTCCTCAAGACAGTAATCAAAGTGTCTCCCCTACACCAGATGAAACACTGTAGTATATGAAAAAGCCAATATGGGAAAAACGCATACCTACACTCTTTGCCCTCCTGCTTGTAGCAGGTAGTATTTTTCTGACCGGATTTTTACTCCAACAACAAACATCAACAACAGGTCGTGCTTCACAAGATACTGAACCTGCTCATTTAGCCATTACTGATATTACCGACACTTCTTTTTCTGTTGCTTTTACTACAATTGAACCGGCCGTTGCAGGAATAAAAGTGTCCGGCCCAAATATGCCAGAATCTGTATTTTTTGCTTCAACAAATCAAGAAGCACAGGTCTCTCACAAAATTTATGTACCAAATCTCATTCCAAGCACTCAATATAATTTTAGTATCTTGCTTCAAGGAAAAACTATTCTCAATGAGGGCAACCCATATACCGTCACCACAGCACCAATATTTGAAGATGAGGTGCCAACTCAATTAGTTGAAGGAAAGATTATTACCCCAGAAGGAGAAAATGCGCCACAAGTACTGGTAATTTTATCCAGTGATAGCAGTCAAACACTTAGCACAATTACTGACCAAAATGGCATATTTACATTTAACATCGGAACACTGAGAAGCCCAGAACTTACTGCCTATGCATCACTTACCGATAGTTCTCTTTTTACTATAGATACATATTATCGTGATTTAGCCTCTCGTATCCAGATACGATACAACAATATCACACAGATTCCCCCGATTACCTTATCTCAAAATTATGATTTTGGTACACTAGATATCGAGGAAGAACCAGCTACATCTGATGCTCAATTTGTAATTCCCACTCCAAATACTACGCAGTCTACTTTTTCAATCACAGCTCCAGCTCAAGAGCAGTCTTTTATCGACAGTCGCCCTACTTTTAGAGGAACAGCATCTCCTCAAACTGATGTTGTGATTATCATCAATTCACAAGCATCACATACTGTTGTGAGTAATGCGACAGGACAGTGGCAATTCAGACCTCAAGAAGAATTAGCGCAAGGAGAAAATACTATTTCTGTTCAATCAAAAGACGCGCTTGGAGTCACAAAAACACTTACGAGAACGTTCTCTATTTTTCCTGCAGGTTCACAGATTGCACAAACAGCTACTCCTTCAGCAACACTTACCCCGACTATATCTGTTACCATCTCTCCAACTTTGTCGCCTTCTCCTAGTGTCACAACTACTCCAATCCTCTCACCATCAGAGACAGTATCTCCAAGTCCTACTCCAACTGAGATAATTGCACCAACTGCAACCAGTACTCCACAACCGACTGTTCCCCCAATTATTACGGTTACTCCAACTCCTCCGGGAAGTGTGACTACCGTTTTGGTAACATTCACCTCTGTTATACTGATCGTTGCCGGAACAGCGTTATTATTTATTTTAGGCTAATATGAAAATAGGAATTATTGGAGCCGGGTTTACCGGTCTTGCTGCAGGATATTATCTGCAACAAAAAGGTCATGATGTAACTATTATAGAAAAAGATTCTCATCCAGGAGGACTTGCCATAGGATATACCCAAAAAGACTGGGATTGGACACTGGAGCATCATTATCATCATTGGTTTACTAATGACGATGCAATTCTTTGTCTTGCAAAAGAAATAGGCTATCCTGTTGTTATCAAACGTCCAAAAACGTCTGTATATATTCAGAACCAACTTTTCCAACTTGATTCTCCAATCAAATTACTTCGTTTCCCCAAACTTTCACTATTTGAAAGACTCCGAATGGCAGGGGTATTTGCACTATTATTTCGTCTTAATCCATTTTGGAAATCTCTTGAAAACATAAAAGTTACAAAAGCGCTTCCTCGTTTGATTGGGAAAAAGGCATATACTATCATTTGGGAGCCACAGCTCATAAACAAAATGGGAACATTTGTCGATCAGATTTCTCTTGTCTGGTTCTGGGCACGAATAAAAAAAAGAACAACATCTCTTGCATATCCTGAAAAAGGATTTTTGCCGTTTGCTACATCTCTTTCTAATCTTATTGTAAAAAACGGTGGAGCTATTCACTACACAGCAGAGACAAAAAAAATTGTTTCACAAAAAAATAAACGAATTGTCACTATCTTACACAAAGGAAAAGAAGAAAAACTTGAATTTGATCGCGTGATAGTCACGCTTCCTACACATTTGTTTACAGCAATTACGCCAGATCTCCCTGAGTCATATCTAAAAACACTTGCCAAGCTCCAAGGACTGGGAGCAACAAATATGGTACTCCGATTAAAAAAACCTCTTCTTACTGACGGTACGTATTGGTTGAGTATCTGTGACACGAACTCTCATATTATGGTTGTAGTAGAGCACACAAACTTCATGGATAAATCACACTACAACAACGAACATTTGGTATATATCGGAAATTATATGCCCACATATGATAAAAAATTTACTGCATCAAAAGAAGATCTTTTCAAGTTGTATAGTCCGTTACTAAAAAAGTTGAATCCCGAGTTTGAAAAATCATTGATTGGATATGAAGTATTTCGTGCACCATTTGCTCAACCCATCGTACCTGCTAACTATTCGCGTATGATTCCAGCATTTACAACCCCCTTACAAGGTGTGTATCTTGCCAATATGCAACAAGTATATCCATGGGATCGAGGAACAAATTATGCAGTAGAATTAGGAAAAAAAATTGCAGATACTGTAGATAAGCAATAACAAACGTCAACAATGAAAAAACTAAGGATATATACTAAAAAGAGTACTTTTTTACTAGTACTTTTATTGATACTAGGAACATTACTGCGTTTTTATAATCTTAACTGGGGGGCACCTTATTACTTTCACCCTGATGAGCGGAATATTGCATCAGCAATTGATCAACTCCATTTTCCAGATAATCTTAATCCTAAATTTTTTGCATATGGAAGTATCCCTATCTACATCACATACAGTATTGGCATAGTGATAAACAGTATTCTTTCTATAACCGACTCTGTAAAAGATATTTTTGATGTTTCCTTTGAGCAAGCAATACTCATAGGGAGGTTTTTCTCAGCGACATTGTCCGTTGGAACTATACTGTTACTCTATAAAACAGCTCGTATGTTTGTCTCTCAAAGATTTTCATTACTTGCTGCGTTTTTAGCAACGTGTAGTGTAGGACTTATCCAATATGCACATTTTGGAACATTTGAAATGTACCTTACATTTTTTTCACTGTTGTTATTATATGTGCTTATTAAATATCAACAATCTCATTTTTTTAAATATTTTCTATACTCAATTTTTATCATCGGTATACTGACTGCAATAAAAATATCATCTCTCATTTTATTTCCCCTCCCATTACTTCTTGCATTTAATATAGCACTAAAAAAACGATACAGAATTAGAAAAATGATTTTTATCCCTTTGTCCAAATCAATAATTTCTATTTTATTTGTTGGAGCAATTTTTGTTGTAACAAATCCATTTGTACTTTTAGATTTTCAATCTTTTTCCGGAAGTATCCAATATGAATCTGGAGTTGCAACAGGATCAATACCTGTTTTTTATACTGGTACATTTTATAATACTGTTCCAATTCTTTTTCAATCGTTATATGTAATGCCTTTTTTACTCAACCCCGTAGTATGGATATTTGTACTTCCTGCACTTACTATTCTTTGCATACAAAGTCTCAAAAAATCTAATCAACACTATCGATTAATCCTTATATTCTTTTTATTCCTTTTTATCCCTCAAGCAATACTATTTGTAAAATGGACACGATATATGGTTCCCACATTACCAATACTATATCTCATAATTGTGATTTTTCTCTCATTTCTACAAAAATCAATCGTATCAAAAAAACCCTTGTATACCTGGATTATACCTACTATGAGTATTATCCTTATCTCCTCAAGTATCATCTGGACAGGAGCACTAGTTAAGACAGTATATAGCGACACTGACACCCGTGTTGCAGCAGCTCAAGCCATGATTCCTCGAGGACAGATACCAACAACTGTTCTTTCTGAAGTATATGACATGGGTATTGTGCCATTTGATATAGCATTTTCTGACATACATCTTTTTGATTTTTATCATATTGAAGATAATCAAATCCTCCAACAAGATCTTCCTTCTTTGCTGTCACAAAGCGACATATTCATTCTTCCAAGCCAACGACTTATCAAATCTCGTACACTTAATAATGAGAAGTTTTCTCATGGGAACAGATTCTATCAATCAGTACAAACATCTTCTCGCTTTTCTCAAATCTATAAAACTCCATGTGATGTGTGGTGCTCCCTCCTTTACCTTGGTGATCCTGTATATGGAGTAGAGGAGACAGCAAATGTATTTGACCGACCTACGGTGAGTATATATAAAATATCAACGAAATGAATAAAAAGATTATATTCTCGCTCATAATATTACTCGGACTGCTATTTAGGTTCTATAATCTGAATTGGGACTCAAGCTCTCATCTTCATCCTGATGAAAGATTTTTAACGATGGTTACAACTGACATAAGTCTCCCATCAAATATTGTTGAATATCTTGATCCAGTAAGTTCGGAACTAAACCCTGAAAATGCAGATCATTCATTCTTTGTATATGGTCTACTGCCTATAGTTCTCACAAAAATCAGCGCGATACTCATCGGATATGACACATATGACGGAGTAACGCTTATTGGAAGATTTTTTGCGGGTTTTGCTGACCTACTTACGATAATAATCGTGTTTAAATTTGTCAAATTACTAGAAAAGAAGTACTCCATCAATCCTTCCGCAAAGTATTTTGTTTCGTTTTTGTACTCAACGTTTGTACTTCCAATCCAGCTTTCTCATTTTTATACAGTCGATACATTTCTTAACTTTTTTCTCATAGGATCACTTTACTATATAGTTAGATTCTCTTTGCATGGCAAAATTCACAATATAATAATTAGTGGAATATTTTTTGGGCTCGCATTATCGTGTAAAGTTTCTGGGATTTATTTTGCACCCTTACTGATATTTTTTATGTTTCCTAAGTTCAAGGACATTCATAAAAAAGACGTGTTAAGTGTTTTATTTACCTTATTCTTGTTCTCAGGGTTTTCATACTTATCTCTTCGCCTTGGAAATCCTTACATATTTAGTAGCGGAAATATTATTAACCCATCTTTAAACTCTTCTTTTCTTCAGAGCATTAGTGAGTTAAGAAACCTCAGCAACGACAAAGTTTGGTTCCCTCCGAGCCTACAATGGATAACAAAACTCCCGATTCTCTTTTCAATTAAAAACTTAGTCTTCTTTGGATTAGGAATATTTCATTCTATTCTAATATGTATTGGTATGTATTTCTACATTAAAAAATTTTATAACTCAAAACTAATAATGCTACTCGTGTGGATTTTTGTATTCTTTGTATATCAGTCGACCCAGTTTTCACAAAATCTCCGATATTTCCTGCCTCTCTACCCACTACTTGCAATTATTACCGGAATTGGAATGTTCACATTGCTAAAACGTTTTTCTGAAAAAATATTTATACCTATTATCATATCATTATTAATTTGGCCTAGCGCATTTTTTTCCATATATGTCTCTCCACATTCCCGGGTTGTAGCGAGTAAATGGATATATGCAAACATCCCATCTGATAGCGTAATTGTAAATGAACATTGGGACGATGCCCTTCCGCTACCGTTGAATGGATATTCAAAGCAATACACTATTCTCGAAATGCCAAGCTTTGATCCAGATACTACAGAAAAATGGGAGAAAATGAACGCATTACACTCACAAGCTGACTATATTATTCTCACATCTAATCGCGGATGGGGAAGTATCCCTACAGTTCCAGATAGATACCCACGGATGACAAAGTTCTATTTTGACTTGTTTAATGAAAACCTTCAGTTCAAAAAAGTTGCAGAATTCACTTCATATCCTTCACTCAAGTATTTAGGTATCCCAATAACATTTCCTGACGACTGGGCTTCCGAAGATTTTACAGTATATGACCATCCCAAGGTATATATATTTAAAAAAGTTAGCATTGAATAGATACCGCTATAAACAGGTTCGTCCAAATCCCTCATCGTGATAATACTTTTTCATATTGATCTATTGTCTTTGATAAAGAAAAAACCTTTTCTACGCTATTTCTTTTCCTGAGATATTTTTCCTTATTCCTTGTTATCTTTAAAATTTTATCAGCAAGATCTATGGAGGATCGCGGCCTTACCAAGGCTCCCATTTGAGTAAGTGCGATAGGCACTCGTACTCCTGGTAAATTAGACGCAATAACTGGAGTCCCTGATAGCATTGCTTCTACTTGCACCATTCCAAAGGACTCCGTTGAATTTATACTTGGCAATACCAATACATCAAGAATTGAATAATATGACCCCAGTTGCTCATACGGCAAAGCGCCAAGAAAGGTAATATTATTCTTATAACCTGCTAGTTTCGTTTCTATTTGCTTTAAATAATCTTCTTCACCAATAGGGTTTTTAGGACCAACTATTACAATCGTAAAACTATCTCCAGTTTTCTTCTTCAATAGTGGAATCGCGTCCAATAGAAACTCCAAGCCTTTTTCAGTCGATAGTCTCCCGGCCATTCCTATTCTTACGCCTTTTTTCTTAGGTAGACTCTTTTCAATTACTTTTTTTAGTTCCATTGTGGATTTTGATATTACGATAGGTGGAAAAATAGAGGAAACTTTCTTATGAAAGACATTTACTAGACGTGATTTCTTTGCATAGTCGTTTGTATTAACAATTATCTCATCTGCCAATACTGCAGTTATTAACTCTGATATTAGTAGGGCTATTTTTGCAAACTTATAAAAGAAGCCTCCCCCTTCCCAAGAAAGTCCAGAGTGATATGTTACAACAACTTTTTTCCTTAATATCTTCGAACAGATTGCAATAAAAAAACTTTCAAAACTTGGCAAATGACAATTTACTACATCTGAATTCCTGACAGGCTCTATACATCGAAATGGAAATGTCATCATCATTGGGCCTTTGCTGATCCGAAAAGTCATAGGTATCCTAATTATCTTAACCTTATTATTTATTTCAGTTTCGAGAAGTGATTTATCATAATGTGAAGTAAGAACAGTCACATTATGACCACGGCTCGCTAGTTGTTCAGCTAAGTTCTTCGCATAAATAGTAAGCCCGCTCACATTTGGAATGTAATATGACAAACAAATCAGTACTTTCATAACATACTATGTTACCACGATTTTACGCTTGTTTTGTAGCAAGGAAGTTTGTAGAATTAATTATGCAAAAAAGCGTGTTAATTACCGGCGGTACCGGATTTTTGGGTGTTTATCTCGCTCGACATTTTCTTAAAAAAAAGTACTCTGTTATTCTCCTTGATATCGCTCCTTTAACAGCTAACGAATTAGAAAAAAGAGTTACCGTTGAAAATATTGACATCCGAAACAAGCAAAAACTTCTCTTAGCATTTAAAGAGCATAATCCCGACTTTGTAGTTCATGCTGCAGTTGCATTACCAATCCATCACGAAAAAAAGATTATTATGGATGTAAATGTAAAAGGAACAAAAAATGTTTTGGATACAGCTCTCAATACAAAAGTGAAAAGAGTTGTGTTTATTTCAAGCACTGCATTGTATGGAGTCCCTCAGCATTTGCCGGAAAAAGAAACTGATCCAATTTCACCTATTGGTAATTATGGTGAGTCAAAACAAATGGGAGAAAAACTATGTCTTCAATATAATAAAAAAGGGCTACGAGTTAATATTCTTCGTCCTAAAACATTTTTAGGACCGGAAAGACTTGGAGTATTCACTTTATGGTTTGAGGCAATTTATCAAAACAAGCCAGTGTTTATGTTAGGCAAAGGCAACAACCTTTATCAATTGCTTGAAGTAAATGATCTTTGTCGTACCATAGAATCAGCATTACTTACACGAAAAAGTGGAGAGATTTTTAATGTGGGGACCGAAAAGTTTGGAACATGGAGTGAGGATTTAGGAGCACTCATAAAACACGCAAAATCCAAATCAAAAATTGTAGGATTCCCTGTACGGGCATCACAAGTTGCACTTGGTATACTTGAAAAACTGAATCTTTCACCAATTGTTGCATGGCACTATAAAACACTGCCTGTTAACTCATATGTTTCTACTGAAAAAGCAAAAAAACATTTACATTTTAAATCCACAAAATCAAATAAAGAAATACTAGTTGAAAGTTATGACTGGTATGTAAAACACCGGAAAGAATTTATCGGAAAAACTGGCACCACCCATCGGACTATTTGGAACTTTAAAATTCTGGATATTATTAATCGTTTTGTATGAATGGCAAAAAATCACCACATTATCGCATAGGGTTTGATTTTGATAAAGTATTTGTTCATTACCCTCCATTAATTCCAGACTCCGTGATTAACTGGCTTTATAAAAAGAAAAGTAAAACTCTCAAATACCGTATGCCGGGACAGTTGGAGCAAAAAATTAGAATCCTCTCACATTTTCCGCTCTTTAGACATCCAGTAGAACATAATATCTTTACATTAAAAAAACTTTCAAAAAAAAATTATCCTCTTTTTCTCATTTCTGGACGATTGGGATTTTTAGATAAACGCACCGCACATTGGATGAAAAAGTTCCCTATTGAGAAATATTTTCAAGAAATTCATTTTAATTTTAAAAATGAACAATCTCACCTGTTTAAAAATAAATTAATTCAATCACTAAAAATTACTCACTATATCGACGATGACCTAGATCTTTTGTTATATCTTGCAAAACATAACCCATCTGTAAAATTCTATTGGCTTGATACTGGAAAAATTTCTAAGAGAGATATACCCTTTGAAAATATTAAAAAAGTTCAGACTATTTCTGAAATTCCAAATATATGAATGATGTATTAGTCTTTTCACAATGGTATGGCATGTTGTTAATACTGGGTCTTGTCATGTATCCAGTAACTTCCCTTGTCTTTTCATCATTTTTTGACAAAGGATATATTTTTTCCAAAATTTTAGGAGTAATAGTTTTATCATACCTTGCATTTTTATTTGGTACGATTCATCTCCTTTCATTTTCTATTGCGTCTTTGTTGCTCCTACTTATCGCGTTATTTGTATTAAACGTATTTGTCCTTAAGAAAAATAAAGAGAAATTATTTACTAAAGAATCAATACGACTTGTACTTGTTGAAGAGTGTATTTTCTTACTATCACTCATAATATGGACATTTGTACGTGGACATGAACCAAGTATCAACGGGCTTGAGAAATTCATGGATTTTGGATTTATCAACTCAATTCTTCGTACTGAATATTTTCCTCCAACAGATATGTGGTTTCCACCACTCCCAGTAAATTATTATTATTTTGGTCATCTGTTGACTGCTGTTTTAACAAAGATATCTTTTTTGCCATCAAACTACACATATAACTTAATGGTCTCCACTATTTTTGCTTTTTCTATTGTAGGAAGTTTTTCAATCGGATATACATTAGCAAGAAGTTTAAAATCATCTGGTATCAGAAGTATCGTTGCCGGGTTATTGTCCGGATTATTAGTTTCAGTAGCAGGGAACACCCAAACAATCTATGCTTTTTTCCCGGCATATACTCCTGCAGAAAATCCTGTTCCGTTTTGGCAACTTGCCTTTAAACCATTTGAAATTTTTACTACAAACGGATATTGGTATCCAAATGCAACTCGGTTTATTCCGAATACTATCCACGAATTTCCTTTGTATTCGTTTGTTGTTTCAGATCTTCATGGACACGTACTGGACATTCCTGTCGTATTATTATGTATAGCGTTTCTTTTACATCTACTGCTTAGTAAAGCATTTACGTATCTGCATGGTATTGGGTTAGGATTTATTTTATCTATCATGTATATGACCAATGTTTTGGATTTTGGGATATACATTCTGTTGACCATTAGTGTACTCGGATTTTTATTGTTAAAATACTCACGTTCTCCTTTACGAAAAGTCGGAAAGAAACATCCTTCTCGATCTATTTTTTCTATGAAATATTGTGTAGATATGATAAAAGCGCTTGGGACAATTATTGTTAGTGCGTTTGTGTTTTCTTTGCCTTTTAGTATTCATTTTAAACCGTTTGCATCAGGTATCGGAATATTATGTGCTCCGGAAATACTCACCAAAAAAGGTCACCTTGGACCGTTTTTGTTTGAGGCAAACCATTGTCAACGATCAGAGTGGTGGATGATTGTTACACTCTATGTATTTTTTTACTTTTTTGTTTTTGTATTAGGGATATACCTCTGGAGACGTCCGAGTGTGCGAACAAAAGCTGCGTTTGTATTTTGCACTGTCTTGGCCACTCTTTCAACAGTTCTAATCATTATTCCTGAATTTGCGTATATAAAAGATATTTATCCTGATCATTATCGTGCAAACACAATGTTTAAACTTACATACCAAGCATTTATCATGCTTTCACTTGTTTCTGCTTTTGTTATTAGTGTAATTATAATTCCAAAGAAAAATATTTTGCTATCCGGTATTACTATAGTTTTACTTTCAGCTGTACTCCTATATCCACGATTTGCAGTCTATTCATATTATGATTCTCTCAAGAAATATAACGGTATTGACGGGACAGTATACTTGCAAGACAGATACCCACAGGATTATGAGGCAATTCAGTGGATCAATGCTAATATCTCAGGCCAACCAGTAATACTTGAGTCTCAAGGAGACTCATATACGGATCATGCCAGAATATCAAGTAACACCGGTTTGCCAACGATACTTGGATGGACTGTACATGAATGGTTGTGGCGTGGAAGTTATGATGTACCAGCTCCCCGAATCCCTGATATTCAAACACTCTATGAAACAACAAATCCTCAAACTGCACGTGAGCTTTTGAATAAATACAATGTAGAATATGTATACATTGGAAACATGGAAAAAGAAACCTATCCAAACCTTTCAGAGCTGAAGTTTGCAACACTTGGAGCAGTTGTGTATCAAAACAGTACGGTTACAATTTATAAAATATTTCGTTAGTTTTTTGTAGGAGTTACGCTCGGAGGAGTAGTGATACCTGTTTGTGTTATTTCACATGTTTTCCCACTCAGAATACACTCAATAAATTGACTTATTTCAGTAAAGTTTCCATTTCCCTTGCGCGGAATTAACACCCATTTATAATTGTAGTCTTGAGAGGTACGAGGGTTTATAAGTAGTCCATATTTTTCATTTATTTCATCAGTAATATTGATAACATGACTTTTGATCTGAGCGTTTTCAAATTTGCGCGCAAGTTTTATAAAGTCATCATATTCTTCTTTTTGAATATCTGTGTTGATATTTTCCTGAATAATATTAGCCAGGCCTATGACTTTTACCGGATTAAGTAAAATTCCTACAGACAACATTTTCTTTCTCAACGCGGCAATCACTTCTTGTTGGCGCATTGATCGGGAAAAATCACTTCCCTCATCGCCTGTTGCATGTCGCGATCTCACAAATTCAAGTGCCGTTTGACCATCCATTTGCTGAAGCCCCTTTTTAAAAGAGATGTGTTTGTACCGACAAGGAAAAACATCTACCCCTAGTTCTGCAGTTGCAGTAGCAACTAATTCTTCTACTTCTTCTTGTGTATAGTCACATAAATCATTTTCCTTACCAGTAATAGGATACTCATAGTCATCAAACCCTCGCTTAACATCAACTTCAATTCCACCAAGATGATCAACTCCTTTTACAAAACCTGCAAAATCAATCACAAATACGTAATCTACCGGTTGGCCGGTTACTTTTTCTACTACTGCTTTTGCCAATGTTCTTCCTTTTTTATCTTTTACCTGACCTATGGCATAGGCTGAGTTTATTCTGTCTTGTAACTCAGGTACCCATAAATCACGAGGGACTGAAAACATATTCACTTCATTTCTTTCCGGATTTATATTTGCCAAAATCATCGTATCGGTTAATTCTGGACCTTCGTGTGTACCTCCACCTATGCCAAGCAATAAAATGTTTAATGATTCTTGTTTTTCCTGTTTGAGTTCAATATCTTTTTTTACAAATAACTCATACAAAAACGGTATTCCGGCTCGTATGTATTTAAAGCCTACAAGAAAAATGAGCACACAGATAATAATGGCTAATGAGAGTTTCTTGTGTCGCATGCTGCTATTAGATGAAGAAATGATTCAGGTTCCAAACTTGCTCCACCAACCAAAAACCCATGTAACAGAGGGATTTGGGTAAAAGTATGAATTGAATTTTTATCAACACTCCCGCCGTATAACAACCGAACTGATGGATACCGTTCATGGAGTGTCTCCAGCACTTGGATAACGTTTTCAGGGCTATCAGGATTTCCTGTGCCGATTGCTGATATCGGCTCATATGCCACAACATCGACCCCTTCATAGACTATTCCTTGAGCATCTTGTACACAAAGAATTACCTGCAATCCTGCCTCTTTTGCTTGGTTGATTTTTTGCTCAATCATAGCTTCTGATTCTCCAAAATGAGATCTCCGCTCAGAGTGTCCAATTATCACATACTCTGCAATTTCCCGCAGTTGAGTAGCAGCAATTGCCCCGGTATACGCACCCTCAGGAAAAGGAGATACATCTTGCCCTCCTAATAGTACAGAAAGATTCATAGCATCCCGAAGTTTTTTTGCCGTCTCAAGAGAAGTAAAAGAAGGACAGATCACGACATCAGTCTGATTTGTCCCCAACCGATCTTTTGATTGAGTAAGTGTTTCAAAAAACTGTTTTGTCTCTTCCAGGGATTTGTGAGATTTCCAGTTGGCAGCAATGAGATTTCTGGTCATAATGAGTTTTGCGCGGGTTGTATCTATCCATGAGTACGAATATAATAAGTGATACCTCTCCGCAAAAACTATTATAACAACATATGAACACTATTCTCAATAAAATGAATGATGAACAAAAAAAAGCAATCCTTGCTACAGATGGACCGGTTATTGTTTTAGCCGGCGCAGGTAGTGGAAAAACACGTGTATTAGTGCACAAAGTACTGTATCTGATCCAAGAGAAAGGTGTTTCTCCACACAATATTGTCATGCTTACCTTTACGAACAAAGCAGCTGGAGAGATGAAAGAACGCATTATGCAGGCACTCAATAGCTCAGGGGTACAGCCCTCACCTCCAACAGTTGGAACTTTTCACTCACTGTGTGCCAGAATACTTCGAATCGAAGGTGAAGCAATTGGAGTGTCCAGAAATTATTTAATATATGATTCCTCCGATCAACAGCAGACAATTAAAGACGCAATGACGTTACTTTCTTTGACAATTAAAGATGCAAAACCCAGATCTTTGCTGTCTGCTATTTCGCAAAATAAAAATCAGCTCATAGATCCTGTTTCATATGTCTCTTTTGCCCGAGGAAGATTTCAAGAAATTGTTGCCAAAGTATATCCACTCTACCAACAACTTATGAAAGACCGTGACGCACTTGATTTTGATGACTTAATGCTTGAAACAATTCGTCTGTTCCGAACACAACCACACATTCTTGCAAAATACCAAGAACAGTTCAAATATGTCCTCATTGACGAATATCAAGATACGAATCATGCACAATATGAGTTGTCTAAAATGCTTGCGGGCAAACATCGCAATATCTGTATTGTTGGAGATTTCTCTCAGAGTATTTATAGCTTCCGTGGAGCAGATTTTAGAAATCTTAAAAAATTCCAAGAAGATTTTCCCGATGCGCAAGTTTTTCCGCTATCACAAAATTACCGATCAACACAAAATATCTTAAATGCAGCATACAGCGTCATCTCAAACAACACATCACACCCAGTACTCAATTTATGGACTGAAAATCCCGACGGGGAAGATTTAAAAATTGTCCAAACAGAAAATGAACATCAGGAAGTAGAGCAGATCATACACCTCATTCACGAAGCAATGGATAAAAACCCAGAACTCACCTATGCAGACATTGCTATTTTATACCGTATGAATGCACAGTCCCGCACAATTGAAGAGGTACTGTTACATCATGGTATTCCATACGTACTCGTTGGAGGACTCAGGTTTTATGAACGCAAAGAAATAAAAGATGTGCTCTCATATCTTTCCTATTTATCTACCCAAAAAGACGCAGTTGCACTAAAACGGATTGAAAAATTAGGCAAAAAAAGACTCTCATATTTTTTTGAATATTTAACTGAGTTTGACGAAAAAGGATACAGAGAAACTCAATCTACCATTGACATACTTGATGAAGTACTTCGCAAAACACAATACCTTGAGATGTACGACGACCGTGATCCTGAAGACGCTGCACGGCTTGAGAATTTGCGGGAACTGCGATCTGTAGCACTGGAATTTCCAAATCTCACTGAATTTTTACAAAATGTAGCACTCGTCGAACAAGAATATCGCTCAGACAAATCCATGCAAGGATCCTCTCGTCCAAATGCGATTACCTTGATGACTCTCCATGCAGCAAAAGGACTTGAGTTTCCTATGGTCTTTATGGTCGGCATGGAAGAGGGCCTTTTTCCTCACAGCCAAGCACTATTTGACACATCAGAACTAGAAGAAGAACGAAGACTTTGTTATGTGGGTATTACACGGGCAAAAACAAAACTCACTCTTACCTTTGCAAAACGAAGACTTTTTTTTGGTCAGCGTTTGACTCCAACGATATCCCGGTTTATCATGGAACTGCCTACGAATGTTGTAGAAAAAAATCTCAAAAATATCCCGACATCAGATCCTGATTTTTTTTAACATAAAGTATGCCAGAACTTATTGATATTACTGAAAAACAAAAAGACGAATACAATAAACTCATCACCCATCCACTCCAAGCATATGAGTGGGGGGAGTTTCGTAAAAAAACAGGTGTGACTGTACTACGAAAAGGTCTTGAAAAAGATGGAACAGTAACTGAAGTATTTACTCTGACAATTCACCCTATTCCTAAAACTCCCTATACCATTGGATATTTACCAAAGGGAACACTTCCTACCAAACAGCTTTTGGAAGCACTTACAATACTTGGACGAGAGCATAATTGTGTCTTTATTCAACTTGAACCTAATATATCAAAAACTGAAAGTTCAAAATCAAAAATTGAAAACTTAGGACTTTTTCCGTCCCACCACCCACTTTTTACCCGATTTACATTTGTACTTGATCTATCAAAAAGTGAAGAAGAATTACTTGCACAGATGCATCAAAAAACCAGATATAATATAAAAGTTGCAACAAAAAAAGGGGTTGTTGTACAAGAAGACAATAGTACGCATGCATTTAAAGAATATCTACGACTTACTGATGAGACAACAAAACGCCAAAAGTTTTATGCGCATACTTCTAGTTATCACACTCTGCAATGGGAAACACTTCCTCATACGGCAGCTCCTCACACGTTAAGCTCTCATTTACTTACTGCAACGTTTGAAAAAGAAACACTGGTTGCTTGGATCGTATTTATCTGTAACGGAAAATTGTATTATCCTTACGGAGCGTCATCAAGTACTCACAGAGATAAAATGGCATCAAACCTTATTATGTGGGAAGCAATTAAGTTTGGAAAAAAGATGGGGTGTACTGAGTTTGATATGTGGGGAGCACTGGGTGAAAATCCTGATTTAAAAGACCCATGGTATGGATTTCATCGCTTTAAACAAAATTATGGTGCTGTACACGTAGAATTTTTAGGGAGTTATGATTACATTCTCAAACCTCACCTATATAAGCTGTATCAAGGGACCGATATACTCAGATGGGCATTTTTGAGACTTAAAAAAAAGATTACCTAAATGAAAGCATATTTTTCCCGTCACTGGATTTTGTGTATTGCTCCGCTCATATTTCTTCTTCTTAAATTATCTACAACTTCTATCCGACTGTCAGACACTAACGTATATTTTTATACTGCATATCAAATTTTACAAGGAAAATTATTATATGCTGACATTTTTTTTACTAACTTCCCGATATTCCCATATCTTTCTGCAATATATTTAGCTCTTTCCGATGAAAATATTTACCTGTATTATTTTTCTTCAAGTATTGAAATTGCACTTACTTCTGTTTTTATCTATGCAATTATTTACTATCAGTGGAAAAGCAGACTCTATGCCATAACTGGGCAGTGTATCTATCTATTCTCTTTTATTATTCTTGCCACATCTGACCATCAATCTGGTGTTTTTGCGGCAAGTCTTTTTGCCGTTATATCGTATTTTTTCTTTCAAAGAAAAAAGTTTTTTTTCACCGGATGTTTTTTGGCACTCGCAATCCTTACCAAAGCATATTTTCTCCCATTAACAGCAACATATGGAATCTATTTTCTTTTGAGAGAAAGACGCAGTCTTTTAAAATTTGTTGGCGGAGCAGGAGTGACCGCACTTATTATTCTTAGTCCATTTATACTTTTTGCCAGAGAAGGACTGATTAGCAATGTTTTTGAGTATTCGTTGACAAGAGGAGCCGGGACAAGTAAAGGACAAGTTTTTCAGTTTTTTATGTTTCGGGATAGTTTATTTTTTTTCCTATTACTAACAAATCTTTTATTATGGAAAAAACATTTATTCTTTGCATTATTTTCCCTATTTTCTCTTGTATTTATTCTCTTGTATCAAGATATTTATTATCTTTATTTAAACAATATGATTCCGTTTCTTGTCTTATCATTTCCGATTTATCAACACTTCATCACAACCAAAATGAATTTACAAAAAATGGTTATTCCATCATTTGTCATAATCATTTTAGTATTTAATTTTTTTACATATTTTTCACAATATAAAACATTACAAACCGTAACAAATTTTGAGACACTTATTCAAAAAATTAACTCCGCTCAACCGGAATATCTGTATGGTGCAAACGATCTGACAACTCTTTTGGCATATACAACAAATACTCCCATGCTTAATAATCTCGTTGATACAAACGGCAACATTTTTAGAAAAGGAATTCTTGATGCAAAAAAACTCACACAACAAGCAATTGCGCACAAGACGATACTGGTTGTACACGGCGCTTCATATCCACAGTATGAAGTTGAAGACCCAATATTGGATGAAGTTGTGGTTAAAGATGAGATTTTAAAACACTGTCACATGATCTATAGCCATCCTGTATATGCCGAAGGGGTTACCAATAGAGTTAATCTTTTTCAGTGTTTTGATTAACAGTATATAAAAATATTTTTTCTTTTTTTTCTTCTTTGACCAATTGTATTGTCTTCTCATTTTGAGATAAAGGAATTTTATACCGATAACTTATAACACGCGTCCCCGAATTTAATTGTTTTTTTAGTTGAGGAAGCAATCGTTTCATAGCCAGGGGGATTAGATACATATATATTACAGTTGCATTTGCAAGATCTACTTTTTTAAAATCTTTTCTGATTATAGATATATCTGTATTACTCTTGCTAAGTTTTGCCCGTACCCAAGACACTAAAAATCGTACTGGATCTATCTCAATTCCGACAGCTTTTGCCCCAAATTCTTCTGCTGCAGTGAGCGTAAATTCTCCATCTCCGCACCCCAACTCATAGACAATATCTTTAGAGTTTACTTTTGCAAATTGCAATGCAGTTTGGGAAACACTTCTTTTTATTCTCCATTGCGGAGCCCAAGGACTATCAGGAGGCCAGACAAATGAGAGTACAATTAATAAAATGACAAGGAGAATAAAAAGAAAGATAAAAAACATATTTTAAATCTCCATAGGAGGTAATGGCTGTTTTGTATTAATGGTCGTGAGCATCTGAGCATTTTCTTTTGCTTTCTTAATCGTCTCATCATCCAAAAAGTACATATCCCGTAAATCATGATCTGAGATTTGGAGGAGATCACTACATAAAATAACATTACCTGCTATAAGACTTTGTTTTTCCTGTTTTGAGAGAGTTGTTAAAATTGTAATAGGATACAACTGCGGTTTTTCTACATAATCTTGGAGATTGTTGGTTTCAGGATAACTCCAACCTATTACTTTTATGCCTTTACATCGTGCATAATTGCTCGCATCAAGCGTAAGTTTTGTATTAGTCACTACCCACACTCCTTCTACAGGATTTGTTTCTTTAACATCTAAAAACCGAGCATATGTATATAGTAAGACTTGGACATCTGTTTTTACTCCTTGCTGATTGTGAAATTTTGCTTCGATTATTTCTTTTTTTCCATCTTTTTCAATCATGATATCTATTTCATGAGTAACACATCCACCTTGGAGTATCAAGTTAACATCTGACGTATATCCTATTTCTTGAAAAATTCTCTGCATATACCGTTCAAAAGGGAAACCTGTAGGACCCAGATCAAAAATTGCTTGTTTTAAGTTGTATTTTATGGATGCTTGATGCTCATTGTGATCATTGAGATATTCTCGAATATGCGCAAATACTTCAGATGTTTCCATCTCAGGATGAAGTCGTTGCCGAATATGCTCAAGTACTTTTGGTTGTACTGATTTATCCAGTCCTACGCGTTGCATAGAACGCAAGACTTTTTCTTCTGAAAATAACTCTCTTTCACCATTTTGTTTGATAACATAGATTTCGCTATTTTTTGCCATACAATCAGTCTACAATATTTGAGGTAGGAATGAAAACTTGCTCAAATGATATAATGCTGACTTATGAGTAGTGAATTATCAAAAAACCAAATACAACAATTAGAAAAGCTTAAAGCGATTTATCCTTCTATTGAACACGCTGAGGGACGAAGGAATTGGTTACATTTTAATAGAATACTTGCAGAAGAGAGAGTGGACGGCATTCCGGTTTCTGAGTGGGAGGTTCTTTTTGATGGTATTCCAATGGATGAAAACAATGAATATCCTATTCGCCAACCTATCCCAAATTTTATACCATCACCAGAAAATGTTGCAGAGGTAATTGATACCTTATCAATATCTGCTTTCACAGCAGCCAGTTATTTATATGATCTTCCTAACCTGTCTCCCTATGATAAATCGTTTGAGCCTGTACATAAATATATAATAAATGAATCCCCTTGGGGACATATCACATATGAATTTCATGAAACTAACAAGCCAGATCAGGAAAAAGTAGTAATTTTCACAAAAGAGTCCCTCTTAAAAAATGGAATGGCCGTTCCCACTACGACATTTATGGCACATATTAATTTAAAACCTTGCCAGTTCCAAATTGCGCGATACAGAGATACAATTCCGGAAATGAATAAACTCCGCTCGCATGATACTAACTTTCCCATAAATACATATGAGTTAGTTGATACTACAACCAGACTTGTTGATTTTTTGGTAAAGCAAGGGAAGGAATAGCTGCGGACAGTACAGGATTT
>DAOMRL010000004.1:16068-21260 GCA_035445865.1 Candidatus Levyibacteriota bacterium | reverse complement strand
GATCCGGACCGTTTTCTTCAACAATTTCATAGAGTGGTGATTCTTTGTATTTTTCCTGTAATATTTCTTGCAAATTACTTTTCGGATCTTTTAATCCTTGGTCTTGGATGATTGTGTCAATTTGAGAAATGATTGTGTCATGAATAAATGTACGTGATGCTTCAACGCCTTGATCTAGATAAAGTCCACCAACGACTGATTCATATGTATTGGCAAGCAAACTTTTATTAGTTCGTCCGCCACTTGCTTCTTCTCCTTTTGAAAGTTTGAGATATTCTCCTAATTTCAACTCTTTTGCTACCCAATACAGTGTCTCAGTATTTGTTAAAATTGAGCGTAAATTGGTAAGCTCACCTTCTTTTAGATTTGGGTATTTTTCATAGATGTATGAGGAGACAATAAATGACAAAATACTGTCACCTAAAAATTCCATACGCTCATTAGACTCTTTTGCTTCATTTGACTCATTGAGATATGAGCGGTGAGTAAATACCTGAAATTCAATGTCTTTATTTTTAAACTGTGGAATGTTCATATAGTTATTTGTTATTTGTTGCCTCTCTTTCTTGTTGTTCTTTTAATAGTTTACCTAATGCACCATTTACAAATCCAGGAGATGCTTCCCCTCCGAATTCTTTTGCCAACTCAATTGCCTCATCTATGATAACTTTTGGTGGCTGTGTTTTTTCAATCATTAATTCGTATGCTCCCAGTCGTAAAATGGATAAATCAATTTTATTTAGTTTTGGAATCGGAAATTCCGGGGCGATATGTTCTATGGTACTGTCAAGGGATTCTTTATTTGCAAGTATTGCCTGTATTTTAGGATCGGTTATCTCTTGTTCAGAAAATGTAGATGCAAAAAGAGTCTGGATAATTCGTTGTCTATGGACATGACGAGGATCACGAGATGTTTTCATGTAAACAGTTGAATAGTTAAAATAGTTGCATAACACTATATCTATGAAGCTACTCTAACTATTTAATTATAATTTATTTTTGTATTACTTGCTGTCCTTTATAAAATCCGCAGGTTTTGCAGACAATATGAGGGATTTTGACCGCACCACAATTAGTGCATCGGCCTGCAACAGGCAACGACAAGCGAATTGCTTCCCGTCTTTTACCTTTACGTGCTACTGAATGTCTTCGTTTTGGTTCGTGTGCCATAGTTAGTATTTCGAGCGTCAATCAGGATTGACCCTGGTATGTATTATAGTAGATTTGAGCTTTTCATGCAATATGGGATACTTAGGAAGCTTTTTATATATTTTATGAGCATCTTGTTGTGTAAGATGAATCAATGTACTGTCACCAAAGCTTGCAACTTTAAGCATCCTACTCCCGTGTTGCTGGGTGCCATACATATCCCCTGCCCCTCGTCGTTTGAGATCAATTTCAGCCAGTGCACTTCCTGAATGTGTGGTCTCAAGTGATTTGAGCCTTTGTGTTGTTTTTTCACTTTCACTTTCAGTAAAAAGGAGACAGTATGATTGTTTATCATTTCTGCCTACCCGACCACGCAGTTGATGTAGACTTGCCAGGCCAAATCGTTCGGCTGCCTCAATCATGATGATAGTAGCATTGGGTATATCGATACCAACTTCAACAACCGGAGTTGAGACTAAAATATCCAACTTTCCTTTTTGAAAATTATCTAATACGGCCTGTTTTTCAGTTGCTTTCATCTTTCCGTGTAACAGTCCAAGCTTAAGATCTGGAAAAATTTCTTTTTGTAGTTTTTCGTATTCTTTGGTAGCCGCTCTTACTGTTTGCATACTTTCTGATTCTTCTATAAACGGACAGACAATAAATACTTGATTAGTATTTCCTTGCTTATCTTTTTCCTGTACCATTTTTTCAATCCATGCATATCCTGCTGCTCTTTTGTGATTTGGTACAAGCCAGGTTTTGATTTTTTGTCTGCCTTTCGGTAATTCATCAAGAACAGACAACTCAAGATCTCCGTACATAGTCAAAAAAACAGTACGTGGGATTGGTGTTGCCGTCATACTCAAAAAATGTGGTGTCGCTCCTTTATCACGGAGTACTGACCGTTGTTGTACTCCGAATCGGTGTTGTTCATCAACGACAACAAATCCTAATTTTTCAAAATCTACTCCTTTATGGATAAGCGCATGGGTACCGATTATGATATCAGGAGCAGATGGATTATTGGTATTTTTTGCTTTTGACTTTTTACTTTTTGAAGATCCTGTAACAAGCTCAATTTTTACATCAAGCGGTTCAAGGATTTGTGAGATTGTTTCATAGTGTTGAGTAGCAAGTATTTCTGTAGGCGCCATGAGTGCAGATTGAAATCCATTGAGTTTTGCCAGATACATTCCGATTGCTGCAACAATCGTTTTTCCTGAACCCACATCTCCTTGAAGCAGTCTATTCATGGGAGTATTTTGTGATACATCAGATAACAGTTCTTGTACTGCACGGTTTTGTGCATCTGTTAAGGTAAATGGAAGGGATGTATACAGTTTTTTCAGCTCTTTTTTCCAAGGAGTAACGGTAAATGGTGTTGTTGTCTTTTTTATTTTCCATTCATGTTTGCGGTGAATTGCTCCAAGCTGTATAAGGAAAAGCTCATCATATGCAAGTCGGGTACGGGCTGATGTAGCTTCATCAAATGTTGTTGGAAAATGGATTTTTCTAATTGCATCAGAAAGCGATATTAGATTATTTTTTTCTCTAAGATCAAGAGGTAAATGTTCAGGAAAAAGTTCATCGATTTGTGCAAGAATTGTTTTTATTCGATTTCTCATCCACCGAGAAGTGACCCCCCGTGTCTCAGGGTATATAGAAACCAAACGGCCTGTATGGGTAGTATCTGCGTCAGGATGTGCGATTACTTCATATTCTTTGACCTGAAATGTTGTTTTTGGTCCGGTACGTTCTACTCTTCCTGCTGCACTTACTAAATCTCCGACATGCAGAGTACGCAAAATATATGATTGATTAAACCACACGCACTCAATCTCTCCTGTTTTATCTGCAAGTGTTACTTTTTGTATCTGAAATCTGCTCCGGGTATACACGTTTTGTGTAGAAATAACAGTTCCAACAATCGTTACTACTTGGCCATTTTGAGCATCGGCAATTGGGGTAATTGTTGTATAGTCTTCGTATCTGCTTGGTAGGTGTAATAACAAATCACCAAGTGTAGTGATTGCTAGTTTTTCTAGTTTTTTGCTGTACAGAGAAAAAGCGCGGCCTGCTTTGTTGATGGGTGTATCAAGCATCATAAATCTTGAGGGGTCAGATTGTTCAAAGAATACATTATATAAAAATGTATGGCAGAACAATGCCTGCGATGAGCACTAACGCAGTAAGAATAATAATTACTTTCATAATCCACTTTTTTTCTCGTAATATGTTCATAGTTATTAAAGTATATACTATCTAATTGCTGATTTCTATTTTTATAAATGTTCGTTTTCCGATCTGTAAAACGCCTTCTCGTATAATTTCATGAGGACTCTGAACAGGCTGTTTATCAAAGGTAACTCCTTTTTGTTCTATAAGTCGCTTTCCTTCAGCTTTAGAAGATACTAGTTTGTTTTCAACAATAAAATCAAGTATGGTTCGCTGTTCTCCGGACGTAAGAGTAATAGTGTCAATTTTTTCAGGAGTTCCTTTTTGTTGAACCACTGTCAAAAAATGGTTTTGTGCATACTGTGCTTCTTCTTTTGAGTGGAGTTCTGACACAATTGTGGTAGCAAGTTCTTTTTTAATATCAAGAGGATTTTCTCCACTCTCAAGACGTTGTTTGATTGTTTCTATTTCATTGAGCGGTACATTTGTTCCTAAAGTGTAATATTCTATGATCAAATCATCTTTGATAGACATAACTTTTCCAAACATATCTATTGGACTTTCTTCAAGCCATATTGCATTGCCCCAGGTTTTACTCATTTTTCTCCCATCTGTACCGGTGAGGAATTCGTTTGTCATAACAAACGACTCTTTATCTCGTAATACTTTTTGAAGAGTACGTCCTGCCTGCATATTAAATGTCTGGTCTGTACCTCCAAGTTGTAGGTCAGTATCCATAAAATAACTGTCATATCCTTGCATAACCGGATAAAGCGCTTCGTGAAGACCTACTTTTTTACCTTCAGTTAATCTTTTTTTGATTAACTCACGACTTGCAAAATCTCCAAATGAAAAGTGTTGGGTCAACTTTACAATTTCTGCAAATGTAAGTTTAGAGAGCCACTCACTATTATGTTGTACCGTAACTTTTGAAAAATCTAAGATTTTCTCAGCTTGTTTTTTATACGTCTCAAAATTCTGTTGAATTTCATCTGTGGTAAGAATCGGTCTTTCTGTTTCTTTATCAGATGTATCTCCAATCAGTGCCGTGAAATCACCAATTAAAAATGTAACGTGATGACCCATTTGTGCAAATTGCTGAAGTTTCCTCAATGGTACTGCATGACCAAGATGGATATGTGTGGATGTAGGATCAATACCTAAATAAATGTTGAGTTTTTTATCTGACTGTAATCGCTGTTCAAGCGCTTTTTTATTAGAGATAATATTTGCTACCCCGCGTGTGAGCAATTCATCTATCTGATTCATACCAGTATTATAGCATTGATAAGAGTATAATTTGCAATTCAAATAATACTTTTTTTGCTATAATGGTACTCATGCCCTATTACTCTGCTCCAACGAGACGATCACGCAGGTTGCGTAAACGGTCACATGTGACCCGATTAATTGTACTTTCCAGATTTACTAAATTTGCGTTTATTGGACTGGTTGCGTGTGCAATTTTATTTTTTGGATATTTTCTCTGGATATCACGAAGCCTTCCGACTCCGGGAAAACTGGCTAATCCCGACATCAAAGACTCTACAAAAATTGTAGATCAAAAAGGGGTCAGTCTCTACTCTATTTATAAAGACTATAATCGCACGTATGTAACTCTTTCAGATATTCCTAAAGACTTGCAGGAAGCTACAATTGCCACCGAAGATCAGGATTTTTATGAGAATTCAGGATTTTCGTGGCGGGGATATGCACGGGTTGTGAAAGATTTAATTATTCACCAGCGTATGACCGGAGGATCAACAATTACTCAACAACTGGTTAAAACATTGCTCCTTACTCCTGAAAGAAGACCTACGCGTAAAATGAAAGAACTTATTTTAGCAATCCAAGTAGATAAACGG
>DAOMRL010000004.1:0-16056 GCA_035445865.1 Candidatus Levyibacteriota bacterium | reverse complement strand
TCCAAAAATGAAATCCTTGAGATGTATTTAAATAATATCCCGTACGGGGGTACAGCAGTAGGAATTGAGGCAGCAGCAAATCAATATTTTGGGAAAAAAGCAAAAGATTTAACACTTGCAGAATCTGTCTTTTTGGCAGGGCTTCCCCAGTCTCCAACCTACTATTCTCCGTATAGTGGTAATAAAGCGTACGTAGAGCGTTCAACCCAGGTGTTAAAGCGGATGGAAGAAGAAGGACATATCTCAGGTAAAGAAGCGGAAAAAACACTTGCTCAGATTAAAAATTTTAAATTTAGTCAACAAGGTGGAGATTTTAAGGCTCCTCACTTTGTCATGTATATCCGTCAACAATTAAATGAGTTAGTAGGAGAAAATGCGGTTGTCAATGGAAATCTAACAGTCAAAACAACCCTTGACTATAGTATCCAGCAAGCTGCAGAAAAAACACTCAAAGAAGAAATTGAAAAATTAGATGGTTACAGAGTCAGTAATGGGTCGGTGGTCGTAATCGATCCAAAGACCGGAGCTATTTTGTCTATGGTTGGATCAACAGACTATTTTAATGAAGACAATGACGGAAACTTTAATACGGCAATTGCGCCTCGACAGCCAGGATCAAGTCTCAAGCCACTTATTTATGCAGTAGCGCTTGAAAAGGGGTATACTCCTTCAACATTGCTCATGGACGTGCCAACTGAATTTCCCGGCGCTACAGCAGACAAGCCATATAAACCGGTAAACTATGACGGAAAATATCGAGGCCCTACGCAGATGCGGTTTGCACTGGGTAATTCATTGAACGTTCCTGCTGTAAAAATGCTTGCAATGGTTGGACTTCGCCCGGTTATGCAAAAAGCATATGACGCAGGAATTGAAAACTGGAAGCCAACACAAGATGCAATGAACAATGTGGGACTCTCTTTAGTACTGGGAGGTCGTGAAGCAACATTGCTTCAGATAACATCGTTATACTCTTCTTTTGCCAATAAAGGGCTCAAACACGAACCATTTGGAATATTGGAAGTACGGGATGCAAAAGGGAAAATAATTTACAAACATGATACTGATAAAGGAAACCAGCTTTTTACAGAAGATGTTGCATTTTTGATGTCTCATATGCTGCTTGATAATAATGCACGGAGTATGACATTTGGTAGCAGATCTCTTCTCAATATTTCAGGTAAAACGGTCGCAGTCAAAACAGGTACAACTGATGAAAAAAGAGATAACTGGACCATAGGATATACCCCTTCATATGCAGTCGGAGTATGGGTGGGAAATAATGATAACTCTCCGATGAATCCTTCCATTGCATCTGGTGTAACCGGTGCATCCCCTATTTGGAACAAAGTGATGACCTATGTACTCAAAGATTTAAAAGATGAACAATTTGAAGTACCTAAAAATGTTCATGCAATTGAGATTGACGCGTTAGGTGGCGGATTACCTGTTGATGGTCAAGCAAAAAGGACAGAGTATTTTGTTAAAGGAGTTGAACCGTCTACTCAAAGTCCTATTTATAAAGAGGTGAAAGTTTCAAAAGCAGATAATAATAGACTGGCCAATGATGAAGAAGTAAAAAGAGGAGAATATGATGTGAAAGAATTTGTAGTTTTTGAAGAAAAAGACCCGGTATCGTCTGATGGAAAAAACAGATGGCAAGATGGAATTAATGCATGGTTGTCTTCTAATTATACCGATGATCCAAAGTATCATCCTCCTACTGAAAATTCAGATAAAAAATTTGATGGAGAAACAGCAAAAAAGGAAGATGAGGAAAAAGAAATTGCCGGTGCAGCGACTACTCCTACCCCGTAATGTAATCAGGCAAATCAGAGTTCTTTTATTGGCGTAAACCGTGGTCCACGATACCCGTCTCTTTCAATATGTTCAAACCACATACTCAGTGGACGTGCCCAGAGAGAATTTTTTCCATACTCTTTACTATCGTGAGTATAAAAGACCATTTCCTCAAGTGTCTCTGAGTGTTTTCCAACACCGATAACTGTATAGACGCCTCCTTTAAAGTGTCTATAATAACCTGGTTTTACTGTAGGTTCTGTCATAACAGTTTGAATTTTATTATTTTTATAGGTGTTTCTAATGTAACGGGAATTCCGTAATACCTAGAATAGGTATCAAGCATTTCTTGGGTACTGTTAAATGTTTCATGTCCTTGTGTATCTTCCGGTGATAGATTTCCAAAGGTAGTGTTTTTAGTCCATTCAATTTTTGCTTTTCCAAATTCTTGTCTATCTTTATCTACTAGTTGCACAATATCTCCTTTTTGAAGATCTTTGTCATCGTGTATTCTCCACGTTGTATCCTTCTGTCCATTGAGAATTAAAGTCGGTAGAGGTTCAAAAAAACGTAACGTTTTCATATATTATTAAAAATTATACAACAGCTGCCTGTATATCTTTTTTAAGAGCACTCGTGATTTTTTTACGGATATCGATAATATCATCGTTTGTCAGATTTCGTGTCGCATGTTGATACGTGATTCTAAAGGTTTTTTTATCTTTATAGGTATCCAGGAGCTCTACTGATTTAATGAGACTGCTATTTTTCTTGATGGTCTGAATAATCGTTTCATATTCAACTCCTGCATCAACTGCAATACGTACATCTTCAATAATTGGCGGATGGATAGAAATATGTTGATACTGTTTTTTTGAACTTACCTGTGTAAGTATGTGCTGAAAATTCAGCTCAAAGTTTATACAATTATCATCAAGTATCTCTAGTGTTCCAATCTCTGATTGTTTGATAATCACTGATGCTCCGTTTGTTGTATCCGATGTTTTAAACTGTATTGCAGTAATTCCAAGATCTTCAAGAAGTGATTGAATGTATCCTTTTACTTCATAAAAAGATACGTGTTCTTTTTTTATAACTCCTGCAAGATGTAAAATCTCCTCAGGCAAGTTTTTTTCTTTTTTCTTGTATACATTTGCAAGTTCAAAAATTTGTAGAGAGGGGACATGGGTGTTTTCATTGACTATTTGTAATAGACTTGGAACAAGCGTTCTTCTCATATACATATGATCTTGATCAAGCGGATTTTTTAACGCAACAGCATTGTCAACGGATCCTTCCAGCAGATCTTCTGATACCATTGAGTAGGTGTAGACTTCGGTAAAACCCCAATATTTTAGTGCAGACTTTACTCTCCTCTCCCAATAAAATTGATCTGTACTCAGGTGGTATGGCTTTGTTGTGCCAGTAGGAGGTAAAATACTGGGGAGATTGTGATATCCATATACCCGTGCGACTTCTTCGATAATATCTTCTTCTCTTTCTACATCACCAAGTCTGTAACTTGGGACTGTCACAGTTATAGATGAGTTGGTGTTTTCTACAGAAAACCCTAGTTTTTTAAGAATTCTCAAAATCATCTGATCAGAGATAGTGACTCCAATAGTTGATCTCACTTTATCTGTACTGACTTTGATGGTTACAACTTTTGGTTTATGAGGATATATATCGATAATCTCTGACACTATTTTTCCCTCAGCAATTTCTTGATAGAGCTCAATACCTCGTAAAAATGTCTGATACATAAGCTCAGGGTCTACCCCTTTTTCGTTGAGAACAGCAGCTTCTGTACGAATTCCCAAACTCATAGATGTTTTTCTGATCGTATGTGGATTATTATTATCAAGAAAAAACAAAATTCGTTTTGTATCTTTTTGAATCACACTGTTTGCAGTCCCCATAACTCCAAGCAAATCAACGATCTCTCCTTGTCCGTTATCAGCGACAATGTCACCGCCTTGTAATGTGTGGGTTTTGTTATCCAATGTTGTGACTGCTTCACCCGGCTTTGCATAGCGGATAATAAGTTTTTTTGTCTGCAATCTATCATAATCAAATACATGTGCGGGATGGCCAACTTCGCGCATGACATAGTTTGTCACGTCAATAATATTGTTAAGGCTGCGAATATCACTTTTCTCAAGTCTTTTACTGATAAAATCAGGAGACTTTTTCAGTGTCACATCCATCACAACTGCTAAAATTCTCTGTACTAGTTTAGGATCGTTTTTTATCTCAATATGGTGAGTAGTATTTTTTTGAGAAATATTTGGTGACGGTTTTAAGGGTTTAAATGTTGCATCAATTCCAAACTGAGGAAGTACCGCACTTGCCTCGCGGGCAATTCCAACAACAGACATAAGGTCTGGTCTGTTGGTTGTGATTTCGATGTCATAGATACTATCTGATCCGATTTTTTCGATCCGCTCTACCCCAACACTACACAGTGACAGTGCTTTTGCCATTTCAGACACTGTTGCGTTGGTCTCAATGTACTCTCTCAGCCAATTATCTGATATTTTAATATTCATACGCTAAAATTGTTCTAAAAACCGTAAATCGTTTCCGTATAACAAGCGGAGATCATCAAGTTCCATACCCTCTTTCATCATGAGTACCCGTTCTACTCCCCACCCAGATGCAAATCCTGAATATTTTTTCGGATCAAGACCTGCATTGGCAATGACGTTTGGATGAACCATACCAGCACCACCCATCTCAAGCCATCCTTCTTTGCAAAGCTTACAGCCCTTTCCATCACAGATGCCACAGGATACATCGGTTTCAAATGATGGTTCGGTGAACTGGAAATGATACGGACGGATTCGTGATTTTCTTTTTTCGCCAAAATATGATTTTACAAAATAATCTAGAACACCTTTTAGATGAGTGATTGAAATCTTTTCACCTATCACCAGTGTCTCAAATTGATGGAACATCTGAGTATGTGATACATCAGATTGCCTTCTATATGTTTTTGCAATATTTACCATTTTGATAGAGATTTCTTCACCATTTTGTTTAGCAGCTTGCTCCATCTCACGAATTTGACCTGATGAAGTGTGAGGAGTTAGCACCATGGGGCCTTTTTTGGGATCAATCGGTGCATCAATAAAAAATGTCTCCCAGTCATCTCGTGCAGGATGCATATCAGGGAAATTGAGCGCTTCAAATGCGTACCAATCCCATTCAATTTCTGGGTATCTAACACGGGTAAATCCTATTTTTTCAAAAATTGCTGTAATCTCATCAATTGCTTGGGTGACCAAATGCAAATGACCAGTTGGAGGTTTAATACCGGGAGCAGTTACGTCAATTGAGTATTTTTTTGATTTTTTTGCTGTTTTAAATGACTGAAATTTATCTTCAATCATCTCTTCGATGGCTGTTTTGACCTCATTTGCAAGTTTTCCGATTATTGGGCGTTTTTCAACTGATACTTTTGGGAGTTCTTTGAGTGCAGTAGTAAGTCTTCCATTGCGCCCGATATAATCAAGCTTTATTTTATTGAGCTCGTGAGCATTTTCTGCAGCCAGTATCATACTGACTGCGTCATTTTTAATATTTAATAAATCGTGTTCCATACATTCAATTTTGATTTAGTAGCTAGATACCGCTTATTGCTGAGACAAAGGTTGTAATCTCTGGCAATGTATCAAGTTCTTCTACTTCTGCAATTGAAAACCATTGTGCATTTCCGACTGTTTCTTCCCGTGTCAGGTCTATCTCTCCGTTGAGATACATAACAGGAAAACCCAGTACAATTGCATGGATATCATCTTTTTCATAATGATGAGAAAAGATAATTGGTCGTCTTGATAACAACTGTACTTCTAGGTCTCCAACTTCTTCTGTTACTTCACGCAGTACAGCATCAGCCGGATCTTCTCCAAACTCTATTCCTCCACCTGGAAAATGCCATTTCCCATGAATATGTGGTGATGTTGGCTCATTTCTTTGTACAAGCAAAACCTTGT
This sequence comes from Candidatus Levyibacteriota bacterium, assembly GCA_035445865.1. Classification (GTDB taxonomy): domain Bacteria; phylum Patescibacteriota; class Microgenomatia; order Levybacterales; family GWA1-39-11; genus JBDHUV01. The sequence goes on along the minus strand of DAOMRL010000004.1, from coordinate 10,261 downwards.
TATCACTATTTTGCAAAATTGCCACAACAGCCAAATGTCTATTACCAGTGTTATCCATATCGTATCCTAGGATACCAGATTTACGCCTCGATTTCACTATTTATCCTGAGGCTTTTCTCCAAAATCATTTTTCTGAAGTTGGTCGAATATAGGTGTTTCCGCTGTAATCATACTCAATAGCGATATGTTCGTCCAGTAAATTATTCCGCAATTTTTCAGGCATTGACGAAATTGTCTGCATAACTCCTTCGATGAGTGCTACTTCGTTTTCACCGATATAATCACCTTCATTAGCAGTTTGTCTTAAATCAATTGCTTTTTGATATGTACTTCGTAGTTCTCCTCCAGAACCGGAAACAGTGGCCATATTTCGCAATGACTCTTGCCAGGTAACTCGTGACAATCCATTTTTTTGTTCTACCATACTAATTCGCCTGCTTCTTCGCCCGTCGTAGCCTTGTGCGTAGGCGGGTCGCTTTTTACTTTTAGCCACAAAAAAACCTCCCTTTGGGGGAGGTTCGTTGCTCTCGTGGACTTTTTTATTTTATTGCTCTAAACCACGAGCGAATCTCCCCGTTAGGGAAGTAAAATAAAAAAAGTAAAAAGCTTGCGCTGCAGATTTAATGATTTGAATATCTTGTGGTGACATATTATTTACCGAATACTTTATTTGTGATAGTTTTGAATGTTTCAGGATCTGAAGTAACAAGATTTGCCAAAATTTTACGGTCAATTTTGATATTTTTCTTTGTCATACCGTTGATAAAAGTACTGTATGAGTGTCCCATTTCATCAAGTGCTCCATTAATACGGGTAATCCATGCTCTGCGCATATCTCTTTTTCTCAGTTTTCGACCATGAAATGCATATTCACCTGCATGTAATACTGCTTCATGCGCATCTTTGATCAATGAATTTTTAGTTCCACGATATCCTTTTACTTGCAGTAAAAGTTTATTATGTTTTCTTCGTGATACGGTTCCCCGTTTAATATGTGCCATATTTTATAGTTCTCCAAGCATTTGTTTAATTTTCTTTGCAAATTCACCACTTACCAAAACACCAATTTCTTTTTGGCGTCTGATTCGTGCTTTTGATTTACTCAATTTTTTATGTGATCCATATTGATGTCCAAAAATCACTTTACCGTTTTTGGTTACTCTGAATCGTTTGGATACTGAGCTTTTAATTTTTTTCTTTTGTTTTGTCATACTATCTTTTCCTTCTATTTTAATCTTGAGACCATCATTACCATCTGTCTGCCCTCCATATGTGGATCCCGCTCAACTTTGGCAACTTCTGCTAACATCTCTATTACTTTTTTCAGTACATTTTCTCCAAGTTCTTTTTTTGTGAACTCGCGTCCCCTGAAACGAACAATAAATTTTACTTTATCTCCGTCTTCCAAAAACTCTTTTGCATGCCTGACTTTTATTTCCAGATCGTGGTTCCCGATAAAAGGACCCATGCGTATCTGTTTGGTTTCAGACGTTACTGTTTTTTTCTTTTCTTCCTGCTTTTTCTTTTTTAACTGATACAGAAATTTACTGTAATCAATTATTTTAGCAACAGGTGGCGTCGCAAGCGGCGCAATCTCAACTAAATCAAGCTCTTGTTCAACAGCAAGACGCCTGGCCTCATCGACACTCACTACACCGATCTGCTTACCTTCACTATCAAGAAGTCTTACTTCTTTAGCACGGATTTGATGATTAATCCTAAAATACGGTTGTTTTGTTTGATTAGGTCTTTTTCTCAATTTCTTTTTTTATACTCTCCAAAAATTCAGAGAGCTCCAGATTTCCAAGATCACGTCCGTCTCGGGTTCGTATGCTAATAATCTCTTTTCCCACACGATTACTCTCGGATTCTTCCTTTTCGCCTATTATACACAGGTAAGGCACCTTTTGTAAAGTAGCCTCACGAATTTTTGCACCGATCGTTTGGTTTGACATATCAAGCTCAACACGTGTCCCTGAGTCTTTGAACTGTTCATAGACTTTTTGCGCAAAATCAGTAACTTTATCAGAAATAGGTAGGATCGCCACTTGTACTGGAGCAAGCCAGACAGGAAAAGCTCCAACATAGTGTTCTATGAGTACTCCCAGAAACCGTTCTAGTGATCCGTAAATAGCACGATGGAAAACAACCGGCATTTTTTCTGTTCCGTCTGAATGAGAATATTTTAATTCAAAGTTTTTTGGCTGTTGGAAATCTAGTTGAATAGTGCCTGTCTGCCACTCTCTGCCTATTGCATCTTTCATCAAAATATCCACTTTCGGTCCGTAAAATGCTCCTTCTCCTTGGGCTTTAAAATATTCTTTACCTGATTGTTGTAGTACAGATTCTAAAGCAGACTCTGCCCTATCCCAATCTTTTTGCTCACCCATAAATTTAGCTGGTCTGGTTCCAAACCGTAGACGATAAGAAAGATTAAAAGGTGCATACATTTCTTCTATCATCTGCATGATCTGACTGAATTCATCACTAATATGATCATCCATAATGAACACGTGGGCATCATCTTGTCTGAACTGTCTCGTACGAAAGAGTCCGTTAAGTGTCCCAGAACGCTCATAGCGGTGTAAAAGACTGGTATCTGCAAGTCGGAGCGGTAGATCGTTATATGAGCGGGTTTTGGACTTAAAAATAACCATGGCATTAGGACAATTCATGGGTTTGATTCCAAACTCTTCGTTTTCTCCCATATTTGCCACAAACATATCATCTTTATAGTGAGACCAGTGACCTGAAGTTTCGTATAACTCTTTTTTATTCAACTGAGGAGTCATAACTTCCTGGTATCCATATTTTTTATACATTTCTCGGGTAAAAGCATACAGCTCGTTATACAAGATCACTCCTTTTGGCAACCAATAGGTCATACCCGGAGAAGTTTCATGCATGATAAATAGGTCAATCTCTTTACCGATTTTTTTATGATCACGTCGTTTAGCCTCTTCTAGCATATGCAGATATTCATCAAGTTCTGTTTGAGTAACAAATGCTGTTCCATAAATTCGCGTCAACATAGTATTTTTCTCGTCTCCTCGCCAGTATGCACCTGCAAGGGATAATAGTTTAAATGCGCCAATATCTTTATTGGGCTCTTCACTATGTCCTCCACGGCATAAATCTTCAAAATATCCTGCTTTGTAAAGCGTAAGTGCCTCTCCTTTTTGTACAATTTCATCAATAAGCTCAAGTTTATATGGATTATCCTTATACATCTCACGAGCTTCTTGTTCAGATACTTCCCGATGGGTAAATTCATTCCAATCAGCAAGTGTTTTTGCCATCATTTTTTCAATTTTTGGTAAATCATCATCTGAAATCGGGTCTGTAAAATCAAAGTCATAATAAAAGCCGTTTTCAATTGCAGGACCAATTGTGAGCTTAGTATCCGGCCAAATACGAAGTACCGCAGCAGCCAGTAAATGCGCTGCAGAGTGGCGTATATGATTCAACTTTTCATTTTCCATATCTGTACTATATCAGAAATTAGGCACATATTGAAGCAGGAGAAGAACAGTTGCTATTATTTAGTAATCTCAAAATAGTCAGACTCCCAATTTCCATCTTCATCTAACTGTACAAAGATAGGATCTCCTGAATAATTGTGTTGTGTCTCAGGTCTTTGGATTCTTCCTGAAGCAATCTGCTCTTTTTTACTATCTGCAATTGCTTGTCTTCTTTTTTCAGAATCTAATATTCCTGTGTAATCTGTAATAAGTGGTATGTTTCGTTCCATGTATATCACCTCCTTTTTAAGCACAAAAAAACCTCCCACACGGGAGGTCGTACAATGCACACAAATGCAAACCTCCCTAGGAAGATTTCATTTGCATTGATAATACTAATTGATGCGAATTCATACTTACATTTTCTTTATATCAGAGACAACAGAGAAGTTCAAGATTAGTTGCGGATTGAGCCTTGTTGTTTGAGGTAGTTGAGAATATCACTAATAAAATCACCAATAAAAGGGATGAGGTTGACGTATTGAGATAACAAAGAAATTGCAGAGAGCAATAATGCTATTCCTATAATTGATCCGATTCCCCAAAATATTCCTCCAAGCATATTATTTGCAATGATTTCACCTCTAGAGAGTTTAGAGGATCGTTCAAACGGTTGGACTGGTGTATTAGGAGTTGATGGTTCTTTGCTTTTCTTAAACTTTGGCATATCAAGTACTAGTGTAGCATAAAATCAGGAAGATGAGATACTTTTTTCAAGCTTTGAAATTCTTTTCTCGTTATCATCCAGGTGTTCATCAAATCTATGAAACCCTACTATGTTCTCTTGTCTTATAATTTCTAGCTGTTTCATAACACTATCAATAGCAGTAAGCACTTTATCACGATGTTTTATTGCCTTATCCTCAATTTTTCTTTCTAAGGTATCAAGTTTTAAATCTGTTCTGAATTCAAACGAAAGTAAATCGTCTTTTGTTGCAGGCGTATTAAGTTTTGAGGATCGCATATCATCAGTATATGCTCGTGAATTTTTGTTGTCAACAAATGGTAGTTGCTTTATAAACCGAGTTCTTTGTGAATTGATTGCATTGAAGTGAGGGTAATTTCAATAAATTTTTGAAACGGGATATTAAGTTTTTCTTCACATAATGCAATAACTTCTCGTCTGACATTTTTTGCAAATGCAGGCTGTCCGAATCGTTTTTGAATAAATTCAACAGTAATCGGTGCAAGTTTTTTGTCAGGATGGATAAGTGCACAGGCAACAATAAAACCGGTTAATCCATCAACTATAGTTATACTCCAATCCATATCACTTTGAGGATCTGTGCCAGTAGATTCATAATTATGTGCTCTGATTGCCTGTTCAATTATTGAGGGAATTACGCCTGGTTCTTTTTCAAAGATAAGAGATCCATGTTTATCTAACTGGTTAGTATTCTGGGCAATTTCGTAGTCTATGTCATGAAGAAGACCAGTAATACCCCACATTTCTTTTTCATCAGTAGTACCGTTAGGATGCAGATGATCATACAATCCTTTCATTGCGACTTCACACGCAAGGCAATGTTTGACAAGATTTTTATTTTGAAGATGTTTTATGAGTAACGAGTATGCTTCTGTACGTGTCATAAGGTAAATTGTATTGTGTGGAGTCAAGAGGATTCGAACCTCCGACCTTTGCAATGTCAATGCAACGCTCTAACCAACTGAGCTATGACTCCAAGCTTGATCATTATACAAAAGACATACCCTGATCTCAATTATTTCTGTAGGTATTCAGTAAGTAATTGCATAGGCTCACCTTCTTCTAAGACAAAATCAACCGTGTTTTCATGATGTGCTGAAACCACTGATGGGTCTGCTCCAAACACTTCTAAAAGTGCTTCAGTATTGAGATATTCACTTTCGTCTTGTAACCCAAACGTCTTTCCATTTTCCATATGTATCACCACCTTTTACTTTGCAAAGATATTTACTGCTCATTCCTGCAAAGCTTTGGAATGGCTAATCTTTTTTGATACAAAAAAACCTCCCATAGGGAGGCTTGTAATCCATAGGAATACTTTCTCCCGTTAGGAGTAAATAATTCCGAGAATAATAACTTGTCTGTTAGTTTGTAGAGTTATATCTTTCATAAAGTTTAAAAGTAAAAATTAGTATTAAATTTTCATTTGAAATGAAGGGGCGCATATTCTCATCCAAGCAACATTGCTTGAAAAAGAACGCGCCCCATTCGGGACAGAATCAGTGGTCAGGATGGTGACCTATATTCCTCAGCATTGAGGAAGGTCAGAGCAAAGAGCCTGATTCTTGTGTGACACTATCGGAAATTGCCTGCAAGATGGTGTACCATGTCGTTCTGAGGTTCAGGCTCACCGAGAGCTTCGCGCTCTTTTTTGGTAAGCCGATTCTGAACGAATCGACGGACGAACTCCTTGCGAGCTTGAGACACCATGCGGTAGGCATACATCTGATTGACGGACTTGCCGCTCTTAACTTGTTCAGTGCGTCGCCTGACAAGTTCAAGATCGTACGAGATGAAGATCTGCTTCGGAGCATCCACTCCCCAACCATTGCTGAAAGGGGATCTGATGACAACCGTGTCTTCCGGTGGATCTTGATATGACTGATATTCCGCAACCGTAAGCGGAATGCCTTGCTTGACGAGTTGCTCCACGAACATTCTCGCAAGAGAATCATTGGTATAGGTTGATAGATCGAACGTCTTCATGGGATTCCCTTCTAGAAGGACAAGCCTTCGAGTTTCTCGCAGATCTGCTCAGGTCCACGATCCTCTCCGAGCAAGATAACTGGACAGTGATTAATGTCTGTCCTGTCTGCTCGGTAGAAAGGTGTGCTTACGCAAAGCACAGGGTTTGATACATGATCTCCCTTCATTACAAATGGCAATCCGCCAACTGTAAGCACCATCTGTGCCTCACTATCTTCCAGGTATACAACAAAATTGTAACCAAACACGCATTCTTCCTTTCGTTTATGACCAAAGACGAAGAGAAGGTGAGACATTCACCTACTCTATTTCTCTGGCCATAAACATAAAGTGCCACGGTGTCTTTTACTGTATATGAGCATATTTATGCGTATATAAACTGATCAAATATTTCAAAGACAATGTTAATGTACTGTACTTTCTCCTAGAAAATACAAAAAAACCTCCCCTGGTGGGAGGTTCTGTTCTGTTTTCTAAGGCTACTTTGTTCCTCCCACTATTAAATCTCCTCGGTAAAGAGGACAATATTAATAATTGGAAGCCAACGAAAACTCATACTAACTGTATCGTACTGCGATTTAGCGTATTTGTCAAGCATTTTTTAAAATGAAGAAGTGACTCCCACGAGTGTCAATTGAAAATTATCCCGTCTGAGTTGCAACAGCTCGATCATGGTGTTGGGTGAAGCTAGTTCCTTTTTTATTTGCTTGTGCCCAATATTTTTGTTGGCCTTTTTTACTGGCAAAAAGCGCAAGCCAGTTTCTTCCTTCTTCTACCCTCATTCGTGCATTTCTGATGGTGAGTAATACCCATTCAAAAAAGTTAACATCATATATTCCAACTTCTTGAGGAACTGATGACGTAGTAACCTGTTCTGCTACATGTTTAAAAGCTTGCTCCATCTCTTTTTGAGCTTTAATAAGTTTTCTGATCTCATTTTTTATCATCTCTACTTGTTCTTTATTTTCGCTATTTTGTACTCTTTCAGCACGAATTTCAACAGACTGAACATCTCGCTGGAAATATTCTCTGTGTTCTGCTGAAATGACTGTTTTCTGCTCAGTTTTTTGAGCAATAAGTGAAAACTCCTGCCCTTCTTGCAATACTGCTTCTTTTGGAGCACTCGTATTTTCTTTTTTTGCATTAATCAGCTGTTCTGGGAGAGTATTTTTTGCAGATGCTTTAAAAAAGTCTTCCCACATAGCACGAATTGTATCTTTTGAAAGTGTAGAAAGCTGTTTTCCCACCTGATCGCCACCCGCTTCAATCGAGTCTGCGAAAAAGTTTTGCTTTTTTGATGTAGTTTGTTTTGCCATATGAAACTGATCGTATTATAAGATATTTTACGTCCAATTTCAAGCCTAGGATGTATTAAATTTTACAATCCCATTAAATAGTCTATTGTCTTTTGTTGTCTGATTAACGCTACAAGAAAGTATGGGTTTTTAGCGATTTCTTCTCTATTTTTAGCATCTTGGAATTTAGAAAGTGCGTCTTGGATATCCGTATCTGCAACAACAATTTTTTCTGTATCGGCAATAGCTTTGAGAAGAAATTCTAATTGTAAATCTCGTCGTGCTTTTGCTTCGTATCCACTGCGCATCTCTTCTGCTGTCTGGCTACGAGTTGAGAGATATTGATCAAGTGTCATACCAAGGCGCTGGAGCTCATCAACAAGCTGAGTTAAAAGACGGTTTGTTTCTTCTTCTACCAGTATTTTTGCTACAGTGATTTCAGAGCCAGTTAAAGCTGCCTGTAATACGTCGTCAACGGTAGGTTTTTCCTGTTCTTTTTGACCCGGTTTTATGATCGTTGATTTTGCAGTAACACTTTTTACTGCTTTTTTATAATCTCCGAGTTTTACTTTTGGTTCTAAAGCAGTCACTGCTTCAAATACTAAATCAGTACCTTCTTCAAATACTTCAATATGGAGCTTTGGAGAGATAATTGGTTGAAGACCTTCAGCTTTAATAGCTTGGTTGTATGCATCAGGTACTACTGTTTTGAGTGTTTCTTCTTGAACTACCTGCTTTGGTAGCTTCTCATCTGCAAGTTTTTTTGGTACTTGTCCTTTTCGAAAACCAGGTGCGGTTACATGCTTTGATAACTCATCTGTTACTTTTTTCCGTGCTTTTTCAACATCTGCGTATGGAACAGTAATTTTGAGAACTAAAGTTCCGTCATCTTGTTTGGTAATTTCAGGCTTCATTGGGGTTATTATACAGGGACTACGCTCAAAATTCAAAAGTAAAAAGGGGAAAACTACTTTTATAGCCTTATTTTGAAAGTATTTTGAGTGGCATTATATATCGAAACTGGCACCTATTTCTGTTTCCAAAATATCGCTGATCGAGGGGTTTAGCGCTTGTTTCTATTTTTCATTCTTGAATAGAACTCAAAAACGGCGGAAAGAACGATCCCAACAGCAGCCTATCCAGTACCTCTTAGCAGATACATTGAAGCTAGTATTACAATCGCTGTAATAACATAGATTATGTCCGTTCCCCTCAAGAACCAATTCTTTTTACACCAGAAGCGGAACCAAGCCATGTATGCGGGTTGCCGTCCCAACACCAACCGAGATTTGGCTCTTTTTTTGAATTTATCCAAATGGCAGGCACCCGCTGGTCTGTGTCAGTGCGTGACGCCAAAAGAGAGAAGCAGTTATTTTTTATCAAAAATTCCGGAAAGTGAGTAATAATAGCTATTCCCTCATCTATCGTAAGTGGAAAACGCCCCATGTCACTTATAAGTTTTATTGCCTCATTCGGCGGTAAATTGATGTTTTCTTTGCCTCGGTCAATGTCTGTTAGTAAATATGCCATGCTGTCAGGTATAGCAACATCATTGGTCGTATTGAAGTCCTGTGAGGTATGCGGTCGCAAAATTGTAACGCCATTCTTCCCGTTTTTTTGCGTAAGAGCCATTGCTTGCTCTGAAGCTACTAGATCACTTTTGACAACTATGACAAAAGGTAAAATTCCTTTTTCTAAATTCACTTCAGGAGCATCAAGCTCTCCGGCTTTTTCTCGCAAAGGTTCAAGATGTCTGAAAAATTCTTGTTCTGATAAACCGGCAATTTTTGCATAGCCTTTTTGCCTCAAAGTATCGACTTGGTGGTCAAATTCTGTTAGTAATTCTTGGTTATTCATAGTAGTCATTTTAGTAGTTCGTTCTTGGTGCCCGAGAGAGGACTCGAACCTCCACACCGTTGCCGATACAGCGTTCTGAACACTGCGTGTATACCATTTCACCACTCGGGCTAGTTTGATACATTTTAACGTCTTTGATCTTCCTTGACAAGTAAACGTAAACTTGGGATTATTAATAGTAATGGACAAACGTTTTATACTTCTCGGTGTCTATTTTTTAGCTACTCCACTTGTACTTTTTGTCTTTATTTTCTACGCATTATACTATCATCATGAACATACTATCTCCCGTACCCCTTCTGCTCGAGTTCTCAATTACAATGGAAATTTTGAGGCATTACCTGATGGCACTGTAAGTACAGCAGGTATAGATTTAGGGAGTCAAGATGCACGAATCAATGCGCTTGAAGTATTTTTTGCAAGACACAAATCTCCTTTAAAAGGACACGGGAAAAAAATTGTAGTTGAGGCTGACAAGCATGGATTTGATTATCGGTTATTACCGGCTATTGCTATGCAGGAGAGTAATTTGTGCAAAAAAGTACCAAAAGAGGCTAAAAACAATTGTTGGGGATTTGGCATTTATGGTAAAAAACGTACCAGTTTTGACTCATTTGATGATGCAATCCGTATTGTTTCAAAGACACTTGCCAATAGCTATATTGACAATGGACTAGAAACACCAGAGCAAATAATGTCAAAATATACCCCTAATAGTAATGGATCATGGGCTGAAGGTGTGACATATTTTATGGATCGTATTCATGCAGATCTTTAGGGTTCTGCAGAGAGTATGTTTTGAATAACTACAGCCTACCTGTAGTGTCTCTAATTCTTTAGACACCTGGTAAAATTGAGGCTAGACTCACCACAACACATTCTGAATCTACTACATA
>DAOMRL010000003.1:17184-23820 GCA_035445865.1 Candidatus Levyibacteriota bacterium | reverse complement strand
GTCAAGATTGTAAGCACTTTATACACAGTTCTATCCCCTCATAAAAAACTGCTACGAGCAGGTGCTCGAATACGTGTATTATAGCAAATTTTGTCAATAAAATCATCCTATAGCATGATTATTAGATTCAAAACATAAATTTCTACATGATATAATCTACATATGAAATTAGTAATTCAAAGAGTTAAAAAAGCAAAAGTAACTGCAGAAAGCCATGAGGAATCTATTGGTCATGGGCTATTTGTCCTCTTTGGAGCAGGAAATGGGGACACAAAAGAGCAGGTTATAAAACTGGCACAAAAGTTGTACAAAATGAGGCTTATGCGCGATGATAACAAAAAGATGAATCTTGCTGTGAAAGATGTGAAAGGAGAGTTTTTAGTTGTATCACAATTTACATTGTATGGAGACACGAGTGGAGGTAATAGACCGAGTTTTGTGAATGCAATGGCTCCTGACATGGCACGCGAGCTCTATGAATTATTTGTCTCAGAACTCAGAAATCTGGGGGGAACTGTCGAAACAGGTAGTTTTGGGAATTATATGAACATAGCTACTGAACTTGACGGACCAGTGACTATATTAGTTGAAGATTAAAATGATCATTGGAAACTTTCTATTACTTATCTCTTACAAATGCTCGCTATACTTCAGATATGACACTTGAAAATACATTTTATACACTCGCGATCATCTATATGGTTTTTGGGATTATTATCTCCATTGTACTGGTATTTGCGGTATTTTATATAAAAAAGCGTATTGAGACGATTTCAGATAATATTGAAGAGCAAATTGAACGATTTCGTGAAAGCCCAGGAGATGTAGCTATGGATATTGGATCTGCAATCGCAGCTTCTGCAATTAGTCAGGTGAAAAAAATGCTTGCTCGGTAAAATAGGTTTTCCTCTACTGCTTGTGTAACATAATCCCCTTTGGTAAGATGTCTTTTACGTTGGTACGACTATCTGAAAGGAGCACAACGTGGCATGTGTACTTGGACCGAAGCCATATTTTGGGAGCAGAGAGCGTCCATATATGGTGCTTTGTGATTCGCAGACGGCTGATGTAGCGATTGCTACTTCAGACTATGGACTTTCTGTCGATTCAGATGATCATATACGGGGTCTCAGTCGGTATGAGGCAATGACGATCAAGTTTGCCCTCCGTGCCCGGAGAAATCAACTCTTCGATCATACGAGGCAAGGGAAACCAATGCCATCTCTTAATGCCTACTCTTGGTACTTTCAAGAGGTTGCCAGGATTAGAGCAGAGCGTCCAGACTTGCAGTGTAGATAGGATACCATTTACCTGGGGCAGATTTTATTTCTGCTCCAGGTTTTATCCCACAAATAGTACTGCCACAATACTTGCACAAATAACAACTCCGACACTAAGGCCGAATTTGAGGGTAAATTCGCGGCTTCCTTGAATAAAGCTATATACTACTTTTCCGGTTAAGTTGACTGCATTAACAAGTATAAATGTCCAAGCTGCAAGTGTAGCTCCAATTTGTTCACCTGCCAGGCTTGCAGTGTTAATCATAACTGCATCAAGTCCTGCAAGAGCGCCAAGTGCTGAAGATACCAAAAATCCACTATCACCAAAATACAACAATGCGATTTTTGTTACGACACTGATTGTAAGATAAATCAAAGCAAATTTAAGTGCGGGTGCAAAGTTAAAAATCTCATCTTTTTGCACTTTTTTCTCAACGGTAACTTCTTTTCCTCGCTCATTGGTTTTGAGAAAGTAAAAACTGACGGCAAATCCAGCAATGATTATTGCAGCTAAAATTGGAGTTAATTCCAGGAAAAAAACTGCATTGATACCTGCGATAAGCAGTCCAATCTGGAAAAAGCTCGTGAGGTTTGATACAAGAGCAGCTGCGACGAGATGATTAGTATTTCGTGACTCTTTGCTTTGTTGTGCAAGGCCTATGGTAACTGCTGTTGAGGAAATAAATCCGCCAATTGCGCTTGCAAGGAGCCATCCTCGTTTTGCTCCGACTGTTCGTTCAAGTACATATCCTGCAATATCAATACCGGTGATTAAGGCTACAATCAGCCATAAGTTAAATGGATTAACAAGCTCAACATTTGCCAGTCCATTGAGATCTGTCTCAAGTGTCTGAAATAGTTCACGTAAAAATGGCACATCAGAGAGTGCATAGGTAGTATTTGGTAAAAAAGGCAAAATAACAAGCGCAACCACTGCGAATCCGATAAATGCATTGACTTCACGTCTCTGTACATCACTTACCGCATCTTTTATCTGTTGTTTTTGTGATAAGAGGAGAATCAACACGACACTAGTAGCTAAAATAAGCTGGATGGGTATGATGTTGAGTGTCAAAAGTGCTCCAATAGTAAAAGTCATAAGGAGTGCAAGTTCTGTAGTAAACCCGGGGTCTTGGGTAATCCTGGTGTCTAAAATATAAAAAACAATCAAAAGAGCAAGTGCACTTCCTGCAATAATGAGCGCAAAAGGAACAAATCCCGCTACGGTCAGGATACCGGTAAAACTTCCAAGGAGAGATACCAGTGCAAAGCTTCGAAGTCCGGCAGTAGCACTCGGTCTTTTTATTGTCCCAGTAATTTTCTTTTCATTGATTTCCCGCTCAAGGCCTATGACAGCACCTAAAATGAGTGAAAGAGAGAGATGAAGGAGCAAATTTTCCTGCATAGAAAAGTTATTATATCACGTATCTCGTAAGTAACAATTGATAGAGTATTTCACTTCATATCTTGAATAAGAATGTTGACTTATAGTATTAGTTATTGTATAATTGTGCTCAATGATAGAGATATCATCTGAATCATCTATGAACAGAAACATTGTATTATTAATCGGCATTATATTGGCATTTATTGCCTTTGTTCTGGTGTGGCTTGAAGCTTCTAAGTACATTCAATATATGGCCTATAATGATTGTGGATCTATTTCACAGTATCAGGTAACACAAAATGGTGCACGGATTACCTATCCGGTGCCTGAAGTCTATCAAGAGTGTCTTAACCGCATAAAGTAAATAACCTCGTATACGTAATTTTCCTTAGTGTTGAAAACTAGTGTTTTTGGTATAATTCTGACTTAATAGCTTGGTTTGTCCAAGTTTGCTTCGATGTAATCGGAGCTGGCACGTTACAAGTGTAAAGGAGAGGGATATGTTTCCATTCGTTCCCAAGCCACCCCCACAGGCTAAGCCGCCAAAATCTGCTGAAGAAAAAGAAGCTGAAGCAGTACTGGCTACAATTGCCAGAGGAGGGAAAGCAGCAGCCCAGTACTATCGTGATGGTAGAGCTCCAAGCTCTGCTCCTAATTCTAAATGTAAGCGTTGTTCTGGTCGAGGGATTGAAAAGCGAAGTCGTGGATACTGGCAGTGTTGTCAGTGTACAGACTAATGAGAAAGGAGTTCTTTCGCCCGTGCTGACGCTGGGAATCGTCAAGACAGGGAGATGGAAATGCTACCACTCACAACAGAAGCCTTCGAATATGAGCTAGACGAAGACGGATATACGCTATGGCTGGATCGACGCGCTCAGATCATGGCATTTGAAGCTGGTCTCCTGATTGAATCAGATGATGGATTCATTGCCCCGCTTACCGAGGGGGGAATGATTCTTGCCGTCCGATTACTTCAGAGTCTTGACCTTGCACTTCTGACTGCTATGGATCTTGGTGAGCCGTTCAGACTTACTCTCGAGCATGAAAGAATGCGCCTTGAGATTCTCACAGATCGCACAGGTCTAGAGAATTCTTGGGATAGTTATGTCCCAACACTGCATATGTACGGAGGTGACAGGCAAGATCATACCTTCAGAGGTATGATAACAGCTGATACAGTGCAGATAGATGTGTTGATTAGTGAGGAGCCTATCACTGGAGTACCGAGAAGCTAACGTGTGCCCGGGAATGAACGGAATATGTGATTACTCTATGAGTAATTGGATATTCTCAGTAATTCCCGGGACTATTTTTTTAAAAAGGTCGTCGTAGTTGTAATTACTCTTTCTTTTACTCCTCCAACAGAAATCCGTGTTCTTTGAAGAAAATCTAGATCAGGCGGTTCAGAAACAGTAAGAGGTATCGATGGCTGTTGAGAAAAGCGAGTATATTCACTAACAAAACTGTCTTGTGCAGACACTTCAACAATTTCAAATACTTCTTCTATAGGCACAACAATTGGTGATCTCTGATGATTGACACATCTTTGTATAGGCCATTCACTGACAAGTACATCTATCTCTTCTTTTTCATTTCCGGTATCATCAGGTATAATTGCAAGCGCTCGCGATTCAACCATAGAATTATATATTTATGCAACAAGATGAATTGATTTATCAATTATTGTATCAAGTTCATGCTCAGATTTATCTGTTCGAGGGAAATCTAACAATACTTCTTGCTCCATACGTTCTTGCAGATCAGAAGAGTTTACTGGTAGATTTAGTAGTACCGGTTGGTCAATAATGAGTTCAATTTCTGCATTTTCTTCATACTTTCTCCTTCTTTTTACTTCATTTTGATTGGTTCTTCTCTTAGGCTTTAAACGTTTTTTAGGTTTACGTTGGAAGTTTTCAATTTCCTCGCCTCCGTAAGTGTTAAATATCTCAATCATATCAACTACTTCACGTTCTTCAGCTTGTTCATTTTCGCTTTTAGTCCTTTGCAAAAAGCGATCATGGGGTATTTCTCTTCTCATTTATAAATCCTCCTTTTTAACGACAAAAAAATATTCTTCTTTTGGAAATTTCTCAGCTGTTTTTAAAATGTTTTCCATATCTTTTACTTGAGATTTATGCTCGTGCATTGCAGTAACTTTGACATCCCAGACATCGTTGATATCTACAACTATATCAAATTCTGATTTTGCATATCCGGGAGGGAAGTAAATAAAATAGTCTTTTCGTGTCTCAGCTCGTTCTTTTAGATTTCCGTAATACCATAGTTCTTGTACGCTCGGTATTTTGCGTACAACATAGGAGCTAATCATAGACATTGTAATATGATCGATATGACCTGAGACACCTTGCGGTTCAAATGTGATGACAATATCAGGCTGTAACTCTTCAAGTTTTATCCTAACGGCATCTGCTATTTCATGATACTGGTTGTTGTTGAGTGAACCGTCTTTAAATCCTAAAAAGAAAACATCGTTTACTCCTAATACTTGTGAAGCATTTTTGAGTTCATTATGTCGTATGTCTGCAACCGGATGTGTTTGATCACCAGAGTTATTTTCTCCTGCACTCCCATCAGTAGCACAGATTGTATAAACGGTATTATTTTTTGTGAGTTTGTGAAGTGTACCTCCAGGACCAAATGTCTCATCATCTGGATGAGCAAATACAGCAACAATAGTTTTACCTGATATGTGTTCCATAGCAAGAAGAAATGAGATACTTAACAACTGATTTTAATGCCAGGAGACATTGTAGATTTGAGGGTAGCAGATTTAATTTTTGCAGTTCCTACGGAAGTAAGCATTGTTTGTACATTTTCTTCAAGTTTTTTCTCTTCAAATGAGAT
The DNA here is from genome assembly GCA_035445865.1 of Candidatus Levyibacteriota bacterium. Lineage (GTDB taxonomy): Bacteria > Patescibacteriota > Microgenomatia > Levybacterales > GWA1-39-11 > JBDHUV01. Next base: position 18,288 of record DAOMRL010000003.1, on the reverse strand, counting down.
TTTTCCTACAGAAAGATGCATAATTGGATCTTTTGCTTCTGTTTTGTATGACATCTGACCTGCTGAGAGTTTTGCAATAACTTCGTCAGGATTTGAAGTTACCGTACCGTTTTTAGGATTTGGCATAAGTCCGCGTGGTCCAAGTACTCGAGCAACTTTTGCAAGTTTTGGCATTTGTTCTGGTTTTGCAACTAGTACGTCAAAATTAATTTTTCCGCTTTCTATTTCTTCAATAACTGCGTCATCTGCGACAACGATACGGAGTTTTTTACCGGTGCCGTGTGGGAGTGTTACTTGTCCGCTAATCCCTTTTTCTGTCACATTAAGGTGTAATTCAATTGTTTCGTCAAACTTTGATGTTTTAAATTTTTTAAGCGTTTCAACAGCTTCCTTTACGGTATATGTGCGATTTTTATCCACGAGTGCAGTATTTGATTTATACCGTTTGGAGTTAGAGCGTGTATCTTTTGCAAATTTAGCTTTAACAGTCTTTTTAGGAGCGTCTGCCTCTTGTGGAGTGGTTGCTTCAGTTTCAGACACAACAACTGGAGCTTCTTCTGGAGATGTCTCAACCTCAGGACTAGCTTCAGCTCTTTTTGCCGCTTTTTTTGCTTCGTATTTAGCTCGCTTCTTATCGTCTTGAAGTTGCCCAGATTCATCAAATGTTTTTACTCTAACTTTTCCCATAAATAACCGTTTGAATTTTAAAAATTCAAACTCTGAGTATTATAAAATAAATCACTCCTAATTACAACAGCTTCAGATATATTGCAAATGGTAAAAAAATCTGTGATAACTAAATAATACAAGATATTTATATGGCACGATTAATAAAGAAAAAAAAGAAGCAAAAAAGGATTACGACAAACTGGTACTTTTATTTAATTGGATTATCAGTTCTGGTTGGTGCTGTTCTTTACTTTGTAAACACATTTGATTCAGTTGATATCCGTTCACGGGCTGTGATAGAAGACTCAGCCTATTTTGGAAAATCACGCGGATATTTTATAACGCCACAAGAGCTAGCAGATATTAAAAGAAAATCTGAAAGTAATATCCAACCACATGCAAGCAATGTAAAAGAGGTTCTCACATATACTGGAT
>DAOMRL010000003.1:16906-17130 GCA_035445865.1 Candidatus Levyibacteriota bacterium | reverse complement strand
ACGCTTTCGGGATGCAGCACACAAAACATATGCAAAAGCACTTGCGTATCATCTCACGGGAAATGATGCATATGCTCTTGATGTCAAAAAGAGACTCTTAGATATCACCGATACTACTGGGTTTGAAGGAGATGAGTATAGCGGAGCAAATCAGTGCATTCTCGAACTTTCGTGGCTGATCCCGTCATGGATCGTGTTCGAGCTGGTCATCACCAAGCTGCCGC
>DAOMRL010000003.1:0-16890 GCA_035445865.1 Candidatus Levyibacteriota bacterium | reverse complement strand
AATGGACAACTCAGGACAAAAAATCATTCCAGGTGTGGCTCAATACCGAAGTATATAAAAAAGTTGCGTGGTCAAGTAGAGTACGGAATAACAATTGGGGAGCTGCAGGTTCTGCTACTGCTATGATGATTGCTGATTATTTATGGGATAGCAGGCTTATGCTCACAGAAGTTGCTCCGGTTAGCAAAACGCTTACAAGCGCTAACGCATACGCAGAACACAGGCAGATGGGTCTTGATAGATTGAACAATGAATGGAAAGGTGATAGTCAATGTGCTATTCACGGTATTCAGGCTCATGGCGGAATTCCTGATGAGCTACGGAGGGGAAGTACTGGGTGCAATGGAACATATCTCCTCACTACTGATAGCTCGTATGCATACCAAAATACGCATCTTGAAGGTGCAGTTTCTCATGCAGAGTTTTTACTTCGCAGGGGAGATGACTCATTTTATACCAATAAAAATAGTGCAGGAGGAGGATCAATCAAACAAGCAATTTATTTTGTGATCAATAATCCGACAAAATCGTATGATTGGGTAGAATCAAAGAAATCTACCCTCCATATGGCTCAGCATTTTTATCAAGATCCGGTAATTCAGAAGAGACTTGATTCTGCAAATAGATATATAAAGTCCGGTTATATGAATGTATTTGGCAAGCTGACACATGGGTATACACCTGGAGAATTTATCAGATCAGTTCCTGTGGTACCTCCTCCAAATGAGTTGGATGATGCTGTACCAACTAACACTCCAACCGCAACACCGGTTCCACCTACTCCGACTCAGATTCCTGTGATTCCAACAAAAACTCCTACTAGAGCTCCATCTGCACCAGTGAAAAAAGTTACAACTGGTGACGGGTTGTGGGCGCAGTACTTTACTGATAAAAATCTTGCTCAGTATCGATTTTCTCGAATAGAAAAGCAGATAAACTATGATTGGAAAAAAGAATCTCCTGAACAGCGGATCGAAAAAGACAATTTTTCAGTAAAATGGACAGGGTATGTTTTAGCTCCGCAAGATGGTAATTTTACTTTTTATGTAACGGCAGATGATGGAATAGTTTTTAGGATAGACGGAAATAATATTATCCAAAACTGGACAGATGGGAGTGCTCGTACAAAATCTGCGACATTTACTTTGAAAAAAGGTCAGAAATATCCTATCCGATTACAGTACTACGAAAATACTGGAAATGCTTCTGTTCGATTAGAATGGAGTGGTCCTGGAGTCAGCAAGCAGGTAATCCCACAAAAGTATTTGTATACTCAACTATAAAAATACATATCGGAGAGGAATAATTGGAGGTTTATCCTTCTACTTGGATACCCATACTGCGTGCGGTGCCTTCTACAATTTTAGAAGCTGCAGCAACATCTTTGGTATTTAAATCATCCATTTTTTGTTTTGCAATTTCTTCAACTTGTACACGCGTAAGTTTTCCTGCTGATTCACGACTTGGTTTTTGTGACCCTGATTTTATTTTGAGTGCCATTTTAACCAGTTCTGACATTGGTGGTTTTTTAACAATAAAAGAAAAGGTACGATCTTCGTATACTGAGATAACCACAGGGAGTAGTGTACCTTTTTGATCAGAAGTCTTGTCATTAAATGCTTTGACAAAATCCATGATAGGCAGACCGTGCTGACCCAATGCAGGACCAACTGGAGGTGCTGGATTTGCTTCTCCACCTTTGATTGCAAGTTTTATAAATGATTTAACTTTTTTAGCCATAGTTATGTATCTCCGCGATTATATTTTACTTACTTGAAGGAAGTCAAGCTCAACTGGTGTTTCACGTCCAAAAATAGAAACAAGTACTTTCACTTTCCCTTTAGCTTCATCAATTGATTCGATACTGCCCAAAAAGTCTGAGAAAGGACCATCAGTAATTTTAACTGCTTCTCCTACAGAAAAGGCTGCTTTATATGTAGGCTCTTTTTGTTCAACAAAGTGCATAATTGCTTCAACTTCATCAGTTCTAATTGGGGTAGGTTTGTTTTGTGCTCCTACAAATGAAGTAACACCTGGAGTGGTACGAACTAAAATCCATGCTTCGTCGTCTAAAACCATATGGACAAGGATATATCCTGGAAAAATCTTTTCTTTAATACTTTCTTTTTTACCACCACGTACTTTGATAGTTTCTTTGGTAGGTACCAATACCTCAAGAATACGTCCTTCAAAACCCATGGTCTCAACACGTTGCATGAGTGTTTTAGCCACTTTATTTTCGTGTCCGGAATACGTGTGCACGATATACCACCGAGGAGTTGTCTCGGTATACATTTTTTCAATCTTTGGTTGATTGTCTTGTGTTTTTGTGTCGTCTGTGTCTGCCATAATTATCCTAATAGGTACTCAAGTGCTTGTAAGAACAAAAAGTCGAGTGCTCCTAAATACATTCCCACAACAATACTTATAACAATGACAAGCACTGTCAGGCGAATAACATCTTCCCGTGCTGGGAATGTTACTTTTGTTATTTCACCACGAACCTGTCGTAGGAATCCGATCATCAGGAGATTTTATCACATTTTGTGCGTATATGTAAAGGAGACGCTGAAGCAAACAAATTATATGTATAAATCCCAAACTATCTGAAGAAATCATATAGTTCAGATTTTTTTGAGATTAGAGTTGACAATTTATTACGCTATCTCTACAATCTTTAATTAGTGTACTGTGTGCACTCTTTTTATAATCTATGGCACAAAAAATTAGAAAAGCAGTAATTCCAGCCGCCGGGTTTGGAACACGTTTTCTCCCTCAGACAAAGGCGATGCCTAAAGAGATGTTGCCTATTGTCGATAAGCCAGTTATTCAATATGTAGTAGAAGAAGCAGCAGCTTCTGGTATAGAAGATATTGTAATTGTAACCGGTGCTTTGAAACGAGCAATTGAAGACCATTTTGATGTCCCAAATCAAGATCTTATTAAAAACCTCAAAGATGGCGGTAAAGAAGAATTACTTGAGCTAACAAAAAAAGTAGCTAATCTTGCAAATTTTATCTATGTCAGGCAAAAAGGGCCATATGGAAATGGCACACCGGTACTTGCAGCAGAATCTGTGATTGGTAATGAATCATTTGCGGTACTGTGGGGGGATGAATTTATATACGCAAAGCCTCCCCGTCTTGCTCAGATGATGGAAGTTCACGAAGAGTTAGGTGGAATTGTTATTTCTGGTGTAGAAATAAAGAAGAAAGAAGATCTGAAACGATACGGGATTGCAGATCTTGAACATGTGCGGGGAAATGTCCACAAAATTAAAGGAATTGTAGAAAAGCCGGATCCTGAAAATGCTCCATCGAATATTGCAACACATGGAGCATATATTTTGCCTCCTGAGATCTTTGATGCGTTACGCAATATTGAGCCTGGAAAAGGTGGAGAAGTTTGGTTAGTTGATGCTATCAACTACCTTCGTGATCAAGGAGTACCGATATATGCTGTTGTAGTTGAAAATGCAAAATATTATGATACAGGAAATAAGCTTGAGTATATGAAAACAGCTGTAGACCTAGCATTGGAACACCCAGATATTAACGGAGAATTTAAAGAATACCTCAAAAGTCTAGATCTTAGTTAACGTTTAGCAATGAAAGTTATCCGTTCTTCTGAACTTCAATTTATTCCTTCTTCTCATGAAGATCAGCAAAATCCCAATGTGCTCAAAAAAGTATTACTTCAAAAAGCAGATTTATTACCAGGTCGGGTACAAATGGTTAATTGGGCACAGCTTCAACCACAAAAAACATTTAATGCTCATTACCACGAGGATATGACTGAAGTCTTTCTTATAATTCACGGAAAGGTAACTATGACAGTTGCAGATATGGATGTAATTGTTGAAAAAGGAGATGCTATAGTTGTTGAACCAGGTGAAGTTCACACAATGACTAATATGTCAGATCAGCCGTTAGAATATATTGTTTTTGGAATAAGTCAGGAAACAGGCGGGAAAACAGTGGTAGTGTAATTACTCATCTGAGCTACCGTTTTCCTCTGGAGATGTATTCCCCCTTATCATGTATAATCAGACATAGAAACATGGATATTAAATCTCAGCTCCAAACACAGTTAAAACAAATAATACAAGAGCTTTTTGATACGGAAGTGTCATTTTCTGTTGACGTGCCCGAAAATGCAGAACACGGAGACTATTCTACGAATGCTGCTCTTATTCTTGCAAAGCCACAAGGGAAATCTCCACGAGAAATTGCAGGACAGATTCAACAGAGATTAGAAAACAGCAAACAGGAACTAGGAATTGAGAAAATAGATATCGCAGGAGCTGGCTTTGTAAATATCTTTATATCTCAAGAAAAGCTTTTTCAAGTACTTACTGAAATTGAAGAAAAAAAAGATACATTTGGGAAAAATGAATTGCTTTCGGGTAAAAAAATTATCACAGAATTTACCGACCCTAACCCTTTTAAAGAATTTCACATAGGTCATCTCTATAGTAATACAGTCGGTGAGGCTATTTCACGGCTCTATGCTGCACAAGGAGCTGAAGTAAAGAGAGTGTGTTACCAAGGTGATATTGGATTGCACGTGGCTAAAGCCTTATATGGGATATTGAATAATGAGGTAAAAATCGAGGATGTTGAGGATAAATCGATTGAAGAAAAAGCAAAGTACTTAGGGCAATCATATGCAAAAGGTGCTACTGCATATGAAGAAAATGAAGAAGCAAAAGCAGAGATAATTGAGATCAATAAAAAAGTATTTGCCAAAGATGCCTCAATCATGGAAATTTACGAAAAAGGAAAAACATGGAGTTTGGAGTATTTTAATAACATATATGCTCGTTTGGGAATGCAGTTTGATCAATTTTTCTTTGAGAGTGAAGTAGGAGAAGACGGGAAAAAGCTTGTACTTGGATATCTTGAAAAAGGTGTATTTGAAGAAAGCGAAGGTGCAGTTATTTTCCCAGGAGAAAAATACGGTTTACATAACCGTGTATTTATTAATGCATTAGATCTTCCTACATACGAAGCAAAAGAACTTGGACTTGCTCCTGCAAAATATGACTATTTTCCTTACGATGAGTCAGTTATTATTACCGGAAATGAGATCAATGAATATTTTAAAGTATTACTCAAAGCACTCTCTCTTATACGTCCTGAGCTTGCCGAAAAAACAGTACATATTGGGCATGGGATGGTGAGATTACCCCAAGGGAAAATGTCTTCTCGGACAGGGAATGTTTTAACTGGCGAGTGGTTGCTTGATGAAGCGAAAAAAAGAGCATATAACAAGATCCAAGAAGTCACCAGAAGTGAAAAAAGAGAAAACCGTGAAGCAAGAGTAAGTATCGCTGATCAGTTGGAAGTGTCTGAAAAAGTAGGGATTGGTGCAATTAAATATGCACTACTCAAAAACGGTATCGGAGGAGACATTGCATTTTCTTTTGATGAGTCAATTAGTTTTGAGGGAAATGCAGGACCATATTTACAGTACACGTATGTGAGAACGCAAAGCTTGATGGAAAAAGCAAAAAATCAAGGTATGACACCGGAGATTGTTACTCCGACGACATATACATCAGAAGAAACAGTCTTATTGAAGCATCTGATCCACTTTTCTGAAGCAGTTGCATACGCAGCTGCTTCTTATTCGCCTAATCACTTGGCAGAATATCTCTTTGCGCTGGCCCAGAAATTTAATGCATTTTATGCAAATCAGCAAATCATCTCGGTATCTATCACTGATGGGGATAATGTGTCTGTCACACCATCAAAATTACAGTTAGATAGTACAATTCCGAAATTTCGTCTTGCCCTGACTCAATCAGTCGGTCAAACACTAAAAAATGGACTGACACTTCTGGGTATTCCTACCGTTGAGAAAATGTAAAAAAGATTGACTGCATATGTCAATTTTCATTATGCTTAATTGATGCAGACTATTCCCTTTATTTCACGACTCAGAAAACATTCATATGTGGTAGTGGGAGGTATTATCGTAGTGAGTTTGCTTCTCCTAAGTACAACCATTTTTTTACTTAATCAAAATTTAGATCCTCGGTCACAAGCAGCATATTTTACTCAGTGTGCTCCTATACAATCAAACATGTTTGACCGTTCTCACACGGCTAAAAAACCGGAATTACAAAAAGACACTCAAATTGTCCGAGATACAGTCGCTGCATCGGTATTTTCTCGTGCCCCTGAAGCAAGTACCTTTAGATCAGCTGTAGAGAGAAGAAAAGAGTCGCTTGTGCGTGCAATGCGATCTGATCCACAAGAAGCGCTTAAAAATGTTTTGAATACAAATGAGCAAATAGATGCCCGTCTTCTGAGTGATAACTGTGTCGAGCAATTTACGACAGTACAAGGTTATTTGGATACCTATGTAATTGACTATACTGATCGACCCAGTGAGACAGTCCATGCGGTAATTACCGATACAGGTGAACATGTTGTGTTGCATACAACCAAAGAGTTATCACAGCTTGCAGGTTATAAAGTTGATCAGGAAATGTTAGTAGATACAAATAGTACCGGGAATTTTGAAGTAATAAAAACTGCATCTCAAACTCATGCATTTGGTACACAAAATACCGCAGTTATATTAGTAAGATTTAAAAATTCTCCGGTTAATCCGTTAACAAGATCTCAAATAGATTCTTCAATTATGAGAAATGTTAACACCTATTACAAAGATAATTCATATAATCAGACTGATGTCTCGTGGACGATGCATGGGTGGTATGAGATACCTCAGGCATCAACCTGTGATCCAGATGTGATTATGAATAGTGCAGTAAATGTAGCAGATGCAGATATCAATTATTCACAATATTCTCGTGTATTGGTGTTTGTGACTGATACGACTCCACTGAACTGTCCATTTGATGGTATTGGAACAATTGGTGTAGCACAACGGCAGATGCCTGATGGAGTAGTCACAAATTCTATTGCGATTGTTGCTATGAAAACTAACACCAGTACCGTTCCGTTGATGTCCCTTGTTGCAACCCATGAATTAGGACATAACTTAGGTGTTCATCACGCCAGTGTACTTGACTGTGGAAATCAGGCTCTAGCACTGTCTGGATGTAGTTATGATAGAACCCCACAATTAGTATATGGAGATGCTTTTAATATCATGGGAAATACAATTGCCCATATGTCTGCTCCGCATAAAGAATACATCGGGTGGTTACAGCCTTCTCAAGTGAAAGATGTGACAAGCAGTGGGAGTTATACAGTTGAACCAATGGCATCTCCATCAAACGGTACAAAAGCATTAAAAATTCCTCGTGGTGGAGATGATTATTTATATATAGAATACCGGCAACCGATCGGATCTGACAGTAAGTTAGGTGCAGGTAACAATAGTAATGTTTTTCAAGGTGCACTGTTACATACGCTTATCAGTCCGATACAAACTGCTCTGATTGATGTTTCTCCTCCGCTTGATACTCCGATTACTTATTCGCCGGCTCTTTTGCCAAATCAACCATTTACTGATCCTGCAACAGGGGTAACAGTTACGATAAACCAACTTTCTACAAATACTATGACCGTAGATGTTGTATATCCCAATACAACAGTTCCACCAACAACACCCACTGGTATAACGCCTTCATCAATTACAGGAACACCTCCAGTGACTCCAACAATTCCTCCTGGCGGAGTGTCTTTAAAAATTCCTGTGAAGTTACCAGGGATTGGATCAGCGGTAGGAGATAACCGGACTCCACGGCGTAGTTCACGAACAGGGACAGTAGCAATAACAGATTTGTCCGGTCAAACACTTGAGGAAAAAACGACCTCTTTTATTTTTAGTTCAACAGACTATAGCTATACTGCTCAACTTGTTACATCTCTACCTGCAGGGCAATATTTTGTCAAAGTAAAACTCGATAACACGTTATACAAAAAAACGGAACAGGTTGTCTCATTAAATTCAGGAGTACATGAATTACCGGTTACAAGTCTGGCATTTGGAGATCTTGATCAGAATAATGAAGTGAATATGCAGGATTATTCACTATTTGTATCGTGTTTTGGGAATAAACAATGTAATCAAAAAACAAGTACTGATTTTAATGATAACGGAGTAGTTGATGGGATTGATTACAATATTTTACTCAGATCATTTGCTATTCAGCAGGGAGATTAGAAGCTAAGCATTTTTTTATTGAAAGGAGGCTTTAGATGTGGTATCCTTTCAGTCACATGCGTTATCAGAATACAGTCCTCAAAAACGGTCTTAGGCTCATTACTATTCCTGTTGAAGAAGTCCAGAGTGTTACGACGTTAGTCCTTGTTGGTGCAGGGAGTCGATATGAAGAGAGAAAAAATAACGGTATTTCTCACTTCCTGGAACATATGGCTTTTAAAGGTACAAAAAAGCGTCCGTCAGCTATCGAAATTTCCTCAATCATTGATGGAATGGGAGCAGAGAGCAATGCCTTTACCTCAAAAGAATATACCGGATATTACATAAAATCAGCAGCAGACAAAGTAGACGTTGCACTTGATTTACTGTCTGACATGCTTATAAATCTAGAGCTTGATCAAAATGAAATTGATAAAGAACGGGGGGTAATTATTGAAGAAATCAACATGTACGAAGACACTCCTGCACGTAAAATTGGTGACGTAATTGAAGAGCTATTGTATGGCGATGTACCGCTTGGATGGGATATTGCAGGGACTAAAGAGGTAATTCGAAGTGTAAACAGACAGGATTTTGTTGACTATATGAAAAAATGGTACAGCACAGATAATATGGTATTGGTTGTAGCAGGAAAAATTGATCCAGTAGAAATTGAAAAAAAAGCTGAGAAATATTTTGCAGGACTTACCAAATGGGAAATTGGAACGTTTAAAAAAGTAGTTGAAAAACAAACAAAACCTGCGCTCAAGCTTGTACATAAAGCAACCGAACAAGCACATTTTGCACTTGCCGTACGATCTGCAGGACTGCTTAATTATGAAGATCGTTATCCATTGGCAATTCTTGCATCAGTGCTGGGTGGTGGAATGTCTTCTCGGTTGTTTTCAGAAGTACGGGAAAAAAGAGGACTTGCCTATTATGTGCGGGCATATGCAGATCGGTATTTAGATACGGGATATTTTGCAGCATTTGCAGGAGTAGATAAAACGAGAATTGATGAGGCAATCACTGTAGTGCTGGATGAGTTTAAAAAAGTAGTAAAGACAGGAGAGATAACTGACAAAGAAGTGAAGAAAGCAAAAGAATATAACAAAGGACATTTTGTACTTGGGCTTGAAGATACACAAAGTGTGGCAACATTTTTTGGTATGAATCAGATTCTTGAGAAAAAAATTAAAACCCCGGAAGATTCTCTTGCCAGTATTGAAGCCGTAACGCGTGATGATGTAGAGCGTGTAGCTAAAAAATATCTGGATACCAAGGCCTTTAATTTGGCTATTATCGGAGACTTTAAAGACGAAGAAAGATTTAAAAAACTTATCCAATAATGACTCACGAAGGATTACCAATTAATCCTGCCTCAGACGAAACACCTACTTCTCAGCAAGTTGATATCCAAATACAACTTGAATGTGAAACAGTCATAGACATAGATAAATTTACATCTGATGCTCGACTCCTTGAAAGTAATCAAAATGATGAACTCGCTTCATACAGTGCTTCATATTTGAAACCAGCGCAGGAGCGGTTTGAACAGGCTAAAAAACAACTAGCAAAACTTGATGACTGGGATCTTGCGAATGCTTTGGATAGCATCAGGAGAGAGATTCAAAAGTACGCAGTTACAACCACTCGTCCTTTTGGTGTATATCGAGGGAAAGAAGTACCTGAAGATCAGACAAAAGGCAGAGGACTCTATCCACATCCAGAAAAGAAGTAATGATATTACTGGATTCGAAGTGATTGAAATCTTGGAATAAATACGCTAGAATTACACAGGTATGGAAATTGAGCGAACACTTATTATTTTAAAACCAGATGCACTGCAACGCGGTATTGCAGGAGAAATAATTACCCGATTTGAAAGAGTCGGACTTAAATTGGTTGGTGCAAAAATGGTTGCTCCTGACAAAGAACATTATCATCATCATTATGAAAACATTGGTAAAATGATTTCCCGACGTGGACAAAAGGTATTTGATATTACGCTTGAAATGATGCAAACAGGACCTGTTTTAGCTATTGTACTTGAAGGTGTTGAAGCTGTTCCACTTGTACGTAAAATGGTTGGCACAACTGAGCCAAAGTCTGCAACTCCCGGGACAATCCGCGGAGATTACTCACATATGAGTTTTGGTTACGCAGATGGGCAGGGTGTAGGGATTCCAAATTTGATCCATGCATCAGGTGACCCTGAAGAAGCAAAAGAAGAAATTGGTCATTGGTTCTCAGATGCAGAGCTATACGATTACAGTACCGCTCACGAACACTTCACCCAAACAAAGAAAAAGAGTTAGTTATTGCATTTATAAAATCCTTCATATTTTTTTTCATTTTCTTCTTTCTCTCAAGTTTTTTAATAATATATCATATCCCATAAATTCTTGATCTTGTTTTTTAACTCCAAGTGTTTCTAAAAATGTAAACAATTCTTTTTGTAATGTTTGCGCATCCTCACCAAATGTTTCTACTTCAATAAATATTCCAAGATCAATTACTTCATCAATACATATTTCATAATTTTTATACTTACTTTTTTTCCGTTTTTTTTCAACACGGGAAGATTTTTCAAATCCTAATAATCTAATCATATCGTGCATTTGTGGAGCATTGATAACTTCAGTCTCTCTTTCAATACAGTCTAATTGATTTGTGATAGGTTGTTTGAGTGTGAGTATATACTTTCCGTCTTGTTCTCTGATTCTCAATACATTTACTCCTTGTGGAACTGGTATCGTGGCACCGATTGGGATATATATAGTGTCTATTTGGTGAATCGGGTCTGAAAACTGACAACCCATTGTTTCAAGTTTAGTTATAAGAGTGGCAGGATCTTTTATTCGTGCTTTGACTTCAATTTCTTGCATGTATCAATTATACATAAGATAGAAAGAGCGGGGTTGGACAATCCGCTCATGAATAGGGTTCATTCGTGTCTAAAGTGATGAATTTCATCACTTTAAAGCAATAACGATGACCATACAGATCACCATTATTACTACTACGGCTGACGTAATTCTGGGTGATTCCAAGGAAACCTCCTCATCCTGGGAAAAATAAAAGTACCAATAGACTGGCAAATGCCAGAATACCAGCGAATGTGATTACAAATCTTCCATATCCTGGTGTCATTGTACCCTTCCTTCCCGGGAAAGAGCGAGCAGTGGTGTCCAACCCCTGTACGAATTTCTCCACTATCCCAGCCTTTCACTATGCGAAAATAGAGTGGTGAGACACGGAGAGATGATATTATACGAAGCAAGGCGAGTAGTAGTCAAGTCTGCAGAGTAGACTACCTTGAATCGTCAACTGTGAGCTGAGAACGGGAATGGTTATATTGTTCTTCAAATTCTTCAAGTGTTAAAGCCTTATTGAGGGTATATTCAGCTACTTTTGTGCGCTGTAATTCTGCTAAATACCCGCCTGTTTTAAGCTTTTCTCCAATGTCTCTTGCCAGTGCACGAATGTATACCCCAGGACCGGTGGTTACTTTTAATTCAAGGTAAGGGTACTGGTATGATATAGTCTGGATGTCATAAATTTTAACCTCCCGACTCTTTAATGAAATGTTTTCACGGCGACGCATACGACGATGTGCCGGTACACCAGAAAGCTTGATGGAACTGTAGTTAGGTGGTGTTTGTTGTATATCTCCAATGAATGATTCAACAACATTCTTAACAGTATTTGAGTCAGGAATTACATCAACTACTATTTGTGTTTTTTCGCCCTCAAAATCATCAGTTGTGCTGTGAAAACCAAGGCAAATTTTTGCTAAATATTCTTTTTCCCCTTTTACAAATTGGTCTAATTGTTTTGTGAACTCCCGGCCGATTGCAACGACTAAAACACCGGTTGCCAAAGGGTCTAATGTTCCCCCGTGTCCAACACGTTTTATACCGGTTATTTTCCGAACTCGATTTACCACGTCATGAGACGTGATTCCTTTTGGTTTATTGATAGCAACAATACTCATGGGGGATATTATACAAGATTAATATGAGTTAGATTAGAAAATCATGATCGGAGTACCGATGTCTGCCCAGTTATAGACCCATTCAGCTGCATGTGGGGGTAAATTTACACAGCCATGTGAGACACGTGTCCCGAATCTGTTATGCCAATGAGCACCGTGTATGGCATATGCACCTGAATAATACAGTACATGCTTAACATCTTTTATGTGATACGGTGGATATGGTGCATACTGACCTTTCATGTCTTGGATTGGTACTTTTCTTTTGACAGAAAAGCTTCCTTTGAGTGTTGGAGTATATCTCATACCACTAGAAACAAGTGATTGATATTGTATTTGTCCCCCATCCCATGCGTATAACATCTGCTTGCCAAGATCAACGGTAATGAGTTTTTTGTCAGTAATAATACCTTCGGCAAAAGAAGGTTTGGCAACAGAGAAGAATATAACAAAAAATGAAATGATGAGCAGAAATCGTTTCATACATATAGCCTATCAAGTGAAGCAGAAAATTTCAAATTATATATACTATATACATTTCTTGACAAGATAGATATAATATAACTTGACATATGAGCGAATCAGATTTTTCTCCAGAAAATGTTGTGAATTCCACTTCAGAAGGTGAATCTATCGTTGCTACTCCTACAGAAGCTTCACAAAAATTTCTTCACAAGAAGGATAGTGTGATGGTAAGTATGGCAAACTGGTATAGTAATGCATTGCTAATTGCAGCAGGTGGAATGGCACTTTATGATACATACGGTAGAGGAAATGTGAATGATAAGACAATAAAACAGACTCTTGCTGCAGGTGCGGCTATAAAAGTTTTTGAATATACCATGCGATCAGCTCCAGCTCGTGCAGCAGGAAGAGCTCTAGATGCATTCTTTGGACATGATGAGATACAGGCTTCTGAATCTAAAAGAGATGTAGACAGGACAGATAATCAATAATATATGCAAGAACAAATACAAAAAATTCTAGACTTAATTGGATATACAGCAGATAAAGATCAGTTTATAAAAGAATTTATCGAACTTGTTCATTTAAAAACCATGCAAAGTGTTCTTCTGACATTTCCAGAAGATAAGCAAAAAGAAATATCTGATCAGTTGGTCAATGCAAATCACGAAGATGTGGTGAAAAAAGTTATCGTTGATAACTTCCAGAAAGAACTTTATAGTAAAATGCTTTCAGATACATATGCGGAGATGATACGTGAATACATTGAATCAATAGTACCGTCATTATCTAAGGTTCAAATTTCAGAACTTAAGAATTATTTCCGCTCTAATCTATCACCTCAAACGGTATAATCGATATTTCTACACTATAAGTAAGACCCCAACAAAACTGAGGATTCCTGCAATAACTTTTCTTCCAAGTGAAGATCGTTCTTTAAGAATCACAATTGCAAGTAATATGGTAATGATGGTTGATGATTGAAAGATTGCACCAAGTTGAGCAGCATTTTCTCCTACAGTATATGCAAGTAGTCCTGTTATTGCTGCAGTCGCAGAAGCAACAGAAAGAAGTAATATTTTTGGTACATTAGGACTCTTTATGAGGGCGATTATGTCTTTTGTTTTACGTGGATGAAAAATCCAAATAAGTAGAGCAGGAATCAAAAATCCGAAGGTGAGCAAAGAGGGAACATCAAAACTTTGGACGAGATATGAGTCATTTAAAACGGCAGTAGCAAAAATAACTGCTGCACCTAACGCATACAACTCTCCTTTTGTAAGGCGTATTTTTAGATTTTTTCCTGAGACCAATATGATACTTGCTATAATCAAAATTGTTCCAAAAAACTGCATGACAGAAAAAGACTCATTTAAAAATATGATCGCACCTATAATAGTCCAGATTGCACGAGATGAAAAAAGCACGACAAAAACTGAAGCTTCGGTTAACTTAAGTGATTTAAAAATAAAAACATTTACAAAACTCCAAAGAATTGGCATGGCAATGAGGTTTGGCAGAATTGGTGCAAGGTCAGGGATGTGAAATCCATTAAACAGAGCATAGGTAAATGCTACAACTCCTGCAAAAAGCTGAAAAACCACAGCATAGGCTATCGGGTCACTTTTGTCGTTTTTGAGTAATGTACGTTGCATCAAACGTGAGAAAACTTCTGCGGTGATACTCAGTGTTAGAAAAAATTGCCAAGGCATACAGCTGAAAGTATACAGTGCAACAATACCTTTTGACAATCAGTATCAGATAGCATACGATTGCAGTATGGATATACAAACAAAAAAATTATTTTTTTATGCAGGAGTAACTGCGTTTGTTGCAGGATCTATGATGACTGTCATGATAGTGCTCATGCATATTTTTCCCTATGCAAATATGCTCAAGTACGAACAAGTCAGATCAGTAACACAATATAGTGCGGATTTATTACAAGCAGGTATGCCAATACGAATTGTTGCCACGATTGATCATATGTTCTTGATCTTTGTTCTTGCAACATTTTTACTAGTTGGGCAAGCCTTAAAAAACGAAAAAAATTCATTGATTATTACTTTAGCAATGATACCTGCACTACTTACTGCAGGATTAGATATTGGGGAGAATCATCATGTAATTTCTATGATGACTGCTGTATTACAGAATATTCCAATTTCACAAAACGAAATCAATACACAAGCTATTTTGAGTCTGACAAAATTTCATGCAGGGAATATCACATTTTTCTTGTTAGCATTTTTCCTACCTCATAAATCAATAGCAGAAAAAATATTGCGATTCACACTACTTTTTGTATTAATTCCAGTTAGTGTGATTCGGTATTCATTTCAAGATCTTATGCCTGAAAGTGTGATTTCATACATACCAATTGCATTAGGATTTCTCCTTGCGTCATATGTTTTTATTGAGAGATCAAAAATGAAAACATCATAGTTACATCTCACTAACTTTTTCAATCAACTCAGGGATCCAGTACTGAATTTTATTTTCCGGCAATAACAATACACGATTTGGTTGCAATTCTTCTACAAACTCCGGTGTGTGACTGACAAAAATCATGGCACCAGTGTAACTTTTTAGTGCGTCTAAAATAATGCGCTGGGACATAACATCAAGGTAGGTTGTAGGTTCGTCTAAAATGAGTAGATTATAATTTTGTAGCATCAGCATTGCAATAGATAATCGTGTTTTTTCTCCACCGGACAGGGTACTGACTGTTTGATAAATCCGCTGTCCCGGGAAATTAAATTTAGTGAGAATAGGGCGGATAGCACTTTCTGACAATGCACTTACTGATTGGACGTTTTCAATAATAGATTTGTCAAAATCAAAAGTCTCAAACTCTTGAGAATAATATCCAATTTTTAAATTTTGATCACGAATTACTTCTCCTGCATCTGTTTCAAGTCTGCCCATCAGGATTTTTATAAACGTACTTTTTCCTGCACCATTTGGGCCGATTAATGCTACTCGTTCTCCTCTCACAAGTGTCAAGGAAACATCTGCAAGCACCATTTCGTAATCATACATTTTAACGATATTTGTGGCTTTAATCGGTATCTCACCAACTGGATGGGGATCAGGGAGGCGGATCACAATTTTTTTGATCTCTGGTGGCAATTCAGGTAAATTTTCTTTGAGTCGCTCTATTCTTTTGCGCAACATAGTTCTTTGACGAACACCTTTTTTTGAAGTAAGCCGTTGCATTTTTTTAAGTCCCTGCTCCATCTGTTTGATATGCTTTTGTTCATTGATAATTTTTCTCCGCTCTAATTCATCGTGTTCTTTTTTGAGACGAAGATATTGGGTGTAATTGCCAGTATACTCTTCGATTTTTTTAGTGTTAGGATTGAGCGCAAGTACTGCATTGATCTGTGCATCTAAAAGAGGAAGGTCATGGGAGATAATGACCAATGTTTTTGGGTATTGTGACAAAAAATTCATAACCCATTTTTTCCCGGCAGTGTCAAGAAAGTTGGTTGGCTCATCAAGCATTAAAATGTCTGGTTCTTCCAGCAAAGCACGAAGTAGGGCAAGTTTTGTTTTTTGTCCTCCACTCAAGTGTTTTGGAGATTCAGAAAGTGTTACATCATCCATCTCAAGCTCCCGTATCATTTCCAGAAGTTCAAAATCCTGCTTAGTATGCAATGGGTCGACAAACTCTCTCACAGATGTAGCGGTATCAAGGATTGGGTCATGTTTTATTTCTTGTGGGACATATCCTATTTTCCCAACGATTTCAATGGTCCCTGATTGCGCTTCTTCCATGCCATTGAGTAGTTTTAACATCGTAGATTTTCCTGCGCCATTTGGACCGACCAATCCTACTTTACGGTTATTACCAATGGTAAAAGACACAGTATCAAAGACGGGTCCCAGTCCATATGAATATGATAATTTTTTTACTTGAATCATGAGGTAGATTATCTCGTAAAGGAGAGTGAATTGCAAAAAAGGCTGGTATAATCAAGGATTGCTAGATTATACCAGCCATACAGTGTCAAACGTGGATCAGTCGATGTACTTGTGCATGAGGTAATGGTACTTATCCCTTGTCCAGGACAGTATCTCTTTTGTCTTCGGAGGGTAACCTCTGAAGAGTGCATAGAGAACAGTCCAAAAGACCAAAGGACACAAGAGAATCCATACCGTGTAGTTCAGCAACCACACAAGTAAGAAGTAGATGCCCACCATCCCGATAACTACACTCTGTAGGAAGGAAACGAGGATTGAGAGACGCTCCCATATCTCGATAGACAACCGATTCATCTTTACCCTCTTTCTGAGCTGAT
>DAOMRL010000002.1:19373-31332 GCA_035445865.1 Candidatus Levyibacteriota bacterium | reverse complement strand
AAGCTCGTTGAATCAAACCTGCGCCTCGTTGTGTCTATTGCAAAAAAATACGTCGGACGTGGAATGGGACTTCTTGATTTAATTCAAGAAGGTAATCAAGGACTCATCCGTGCGGTAGAAAAATATGACTGGAAAAAAGGGTTTAAATTTTCTACCTATGCTACGTGGTGGATCAGACAAGCAATTACTCGTGCAATCGCAGACCAAGCACGAACAATCCGTATTCCCGTTCACATGGTTGAAAATATTAACCGATTTATGAGAGTTCAACGCAAACTTATGCAAGAGCTGGGACGCCAACCTACCCCAGAAGAGATTTCAGAAGTTCTGGAAATTGAACCAGAAAAAGCACGTGAGATTATAAAAATATCTCAGCAACCAACCAGTCTTGATACTCCTGTTGGAGATGAAGAAGACAGTTATCTTGGTGATTTTATCTATGATATTACTGCACCAACTCTTTTTGATACTGCTTCACGAGGACTGCTTAAAGAACAACTTAACTCAGTGCTCGGAACATTATCTGATAGAGAACGCAGAGTAATAGAAGAGAGATTTGGCTTGAGAGACGGAAAACCAAAGACCTTGGAAGAAGTAGGACGTATGTTTGCAGTTACCCGTGAACGTATTCGACAAATTGAAGCAAAAGCACTCAGAAAACTCAGACACCCAAGTCGAGGCAATAAATTAAAAGATTACCTCGAATAAGCTTGATCTTTTACCTAATTAGCTTTATAATCCCGAAGCAATGAGTGTCGAAAAAGCCAGAGATCACTCTCTAGAAAGTAGAGTAATAGATTCTTCTCCTGGAGTAGATAGCGATAAAAAAAATCCAATAATAAATGATAACCTTCTACCTTTAACTATTCCTGAGATTCAGTATCTTAACAACCTCATTTTAGATTTAGATAAAGATACTGCCCTATCTCAAGCAGCATATGACAATACCTACCAAAGTGATCTTGATGATATTGGACATTGGATAAGGACAATCAGTTCTTACAGACTACTTGATTCTGAACAGGAAAAATCTTTGACTCGTGGATATAAACGAACCAAAATAGAGATTGAGAAAATGAAGAATGAACAAGTAATTGAGGAGGGCATACTTTCCTTTGTTCCCTCATTAACTACACACGAACAAGAGAAATTTGTAACACTTGAGAAACTAGCCAAAGACCTACGACAAGAGATCTTTAATCATAATACACGATTAGTCATGTCTATTGCCAAGAAATATCAGGGAAGAGGAGTGCCACACATAGACCTTATTCAAGAAGGAAATATTGGACTTGTGAATGCGATAGAAAAATTTGATCCTGAACTTGGTTATAGATTTTCAACATATGCTGTCTGGTGGATCAGACAATCAATTACTCGCGCTATCGCAAATGATGGAATTATACGAATACCTGTTCATCAACACGATTTTATCAAAAAAATTACAGCCATTGAAAATAATCTAAAACTCACACTTGAAAGAGACCCCACTGCAGAAGAGCTTGCAGAAGCTATTGATTCTGAAGAGTTAAAAATTTTGAAAGCATTAAGTGCAAGAGACAAAAAATGGGTACGAAGCCTTAATACACCGATTACAGATGATGCAGATGCTGGAGAATTTGGAGATCTCATTGAAGATAAGAATCAAGATCTTGATGGAGATATTACAAGTGTAATGCTAAGTTCTGATATATCACCCCTCCTTAATAAGTTATCAGAAAGAGAAAAGCAGGTTATTGAATTACATTATGGAATTGGCACTAACAATGCGATGAATTTTCAAGAGATTGCAGATCAGTATGAGTTATCCAGAGAACGTATCAGACAAATTGAAGCAACAGCAATCAGAAAATTAAAATTCCTTGCAAAAGAAAACAACTTAAAAGATTATTTGGAGTAAGTACTGCCACACAACGCAGAGAGGTCTCCATGATACGCAAGTATTCCTTGAGTCGTGAAACATGAAGATCCTACTTGAGAGCGCATTAATTTGCCTTCTAGCAATGATTCTACTAATCCATATGACCGTACCTTTTCAATTACCTTAAAATCAGTTATTCCCGCTTGTTGAGCAAGAGCGCTATATGCCTGTTGTTTGTTTTGTGTTCCGTCAATGAGTCCAGTTTCTTGAGCGACGTTATTGGAATAAATAAGTGCGCCAATAGAGTCACGAAGTACCGTTTGTGAGATCTTCCTATGATCACTTACAAATGAGACAAAAGAGTCGTATTCTGAATTCACCATTGCTTGTAAAGATGTCCTTTCTTCAGTAGTAAGCCTACGATAAGGATTACCTAAGTCTTTTGATTTTCCAGCTGTTATATATATTGACTCAATTCCATTCTGAGTCATTACTTCTCCTTCAAGTAATCCACCTTCAGAGAGCACTGTGTCGTAATATTTAATAGGACCAAATACTACACCAATACTACCTGTTGTACTACCATGATCAGCATAAATTGAGTCTGCTGTCACAGCAGCCATATATCCACCAGACGCTGCAAGACCTGCAACATATGCATATACCGGATTTCCTGTTGCTTTTTTATACTCTGAAATTCCATCAGCGATTGCTCGAGATCCATAGATAGTGCCCCCTGGAGAGTTAATCTCAACTATTACTGCTTTAATGTCTGAGTCTTTAGCTGCTTGAGCCAGCTCATTTTTTACATCATATCCAAAAGTAATTCCCTCTGATAAAAAAGGGAAAGAAGATGGATATCCTGATTCATCTCCTAAAATAATTCCGCTTACTTTTACTGATAATATTTTGTTATTACTTGTTTTTTTTCCTTCAACTGTTTGATATTGTAATGATTCAGTTGTATCTCCACTCCATGCACCAGCAAACAATAATCCCACAAGGACAAACGCTGTCACAATACTGATAACAATCGTGTGTACTGAGACTGAGAGGACAATAATTCGTTTGATAAGTGATCGTAAAAACGGATGTTTCATCTTTACAAGAATACAGATAAATCATTTTAATTGCAATGCATATTGAACCCTGGAATTTTTGTGCGTGAGATGGTAGAATAATCTTCACATTCCACAATGAATAATTTGCTGTGGTTTGATCATTCCGCGATAGCTCAATGGTAGAGCAGGTCGCTGTAGACAATAAATGCAGCTCTCAATAGAAATATTGAGATGATAACTGGGCTAATTCGGGGAAGCCCTATTAGGGTAATCCCGAGCTAAATCTCGAAAGAGTAAATGTGTAGAGACTATATACCCAGGATCTAAGTTGAAAAATATGATCAAGAGATAGTCCAAGCCTTTTGGTAACAAGAGGGAACTTGTAACGACAAGGTTCTAGGTTCGAGTCCTAGTCGCGGAGCAAAATTTGTTAATCTCAAGATTCTTATTCCTCAATATCCCGTCATATTCTGCTACAATAATCTTATGAAACATCTCCTAATACTAGTTGCGGTGACTCTGCTATTGGTTGTTGGGTATGTTATCTGGGATAATTTAACTCCATCTGAAGCATCTCCCGGAATAAGTAAAAACATTAACTACGGCATGTCTGCAGATAACGAAAGCGTTGAAGGCTATAGGCGAGATTGTAACAAAAAAGGTGGTCATTTAAATACATGTGGCAGTAGCTGTTCTCCAGGAGAGATATGTCCTGATGTGTGTGAATTTATTTGTGAGTTTGAATAAAATAGGTTCTAACATTGTCTAGCCCTCGGAGCAAATAGTCTTATAGTTTTATCTTCCCTCGTTTTATGATATAATTTACATCATGTCAGCTGAAAATCCAGACTTTGTAGATAGCCGTCCGCCACTAGAATCATCGGTAGAAAAATTGGATACTGAATACCGAGAAGATCTTGCAAAAGTACTCGCTATTGAAAGAGGTATGCAGGAATTATTTACAAAAGAATCTTCCAATATACAAGGGTTTTCAGTACTAAACATAGATGATGATAGAAGTGTACCGGATATTAGCTACGCATCTGGTAGAGGATTTGCTATTTCAGGTAATCCAAGCACTGCCCTTGAAGTCGTTACAACAGTGAGACGGACTACCTGGGATAACAGAGTTTTTGGAGTAGAAGCACTTTTGGAGTCATTTGCACCAGATAGGATATCAATTGGTAGTGAAGAGTGGAATACTGCAAGAAAATATATAAAAACTGTTGTTAACCAGGATATGGATAGTTCTACCGAAGCACTTCTCCCTCTTGTAAGAGAAAATATCTATACAACTATAAATGCGCTTCTAGATCGGGCAGAGAAATATGAATACAGACAATTGTATGCTCTTTCCGATGTAGAGAAGGCACAAAAACTGGCAAAATATAGTGGCACTGAACTAGATGTTTCTAGAATAACAAGGATTCGGGAACAGTATTATAGAGAAAGTGAGATAACTTAATCATAAGAAGAGTATGTATTGCTGTGAGTTAAGCTTCACAGATGAAGTAATATACCCACTTGCTGCACGACCACTTCTGGATAATCCAACATATGTACCCATTTCGTTCTGTAGAAATCGTCCCAGCGGGCGAGCTAAATAATACAGCTTTATCTACTTACTTTAATTTGCTATTATTACCGTATGGCTACAATAAGTTCTTGGATTAACTTCAACGGGAATGCTGAAGAAGCATTTACCTTTTATAAATCTGTTTTTCGTGAAGAGTTTGCGAAAGTAGTGCGTTTCAAAGATATTGCAAGCGCCGAATTCCCAGTGCCAGAAAAAGAGGAGAATAAAATAATGTATATTGCTTTACCTATCGGTACAGATACTATGTTGATAGCAAATGATGTTCCGGAGGTTTTGGGGCGAGTAAATGAGCATGAAAATCGAAGCAAGATTTTGGTAAGTACGGAAAGTAAAGAAGAGGCAGACAGATTATTTACTGGTCTTTCAGATGGGGGAGAAGTAGAAGGACCTATGGGAGACAGTCCGTGGGGCACATATGCAGGTATGTTTCGAGATAAATACGGTATTGAATGGATCGTTGAATTTTCTCCTACTAAATAAACTTTCTCAAAAAATAAATTCTGACATCAGTAACTAAAGACAGCTCTTTGCTTTCTATTTTGATGCTTGTAAACAATATTAATTAGGAGTACTCTACAAATATATGGATGAGCATCAGCATCACGAAGAATTAATACAATTCCTTATCAATGAGTATCAGGAAGTACTAGCGAACTCAGAACAAGATGTTTATATCTATCTTGATGATCAACATAAAGTGTGCAATGAAAAATTCTCGTCACTTTTAGGATATGAGTCAGCAGATGAATGGGCAACAATAGACACTTCATTTCCAGAAACATTTGTGGCTGATAAAAGTCAAGAAATACTTATCACAGCATATCAGGACGCTATGGAAAAAAAGATTGGCTCAACAAATAACATTACTTGGAAGAAAAAAGATGGTAGTACTGTTGATACACAAGTCATACTCGTTCCCATAGCGCATGATGGCCACCTTTTCGCGCTTCATTTTGTGTCAAACAGATGAAATCACTCAATACTTTTAGCCTCATTTTCTTACTCAAAAAATTTATGCTTGAACCGGTGATATAATGTGGCTATGAATATTAAGCAGTTATCAAAAAGGGCGATTGAGATTCGTCACAAGTATTCTGAACTAGAAAAGAAGAAAACTGGTAGGGAGTGGAGTAATCTTAACTTAATGGAAGGCTTTGTTGGTGACATTGGAGATTTGATGAAGCTAGTAATGGCAAAAGAAGGAGTACGAAACATTGAAAATGTTGATAAAAAACTAGCTCATGAATTAGCAGATTGTTTATGGAGTATTTTAGTATTGTCTGAAAAATATGGGGTAGATATTGAGCAAAGCTTCTTAAAGACTATGAATGAATTAGAAGAGCAGATTGCTGAACAAAATAAATCTTAACATTGTCTAATCCTCGGAGCCTCACACTTTTAACTTGATTTACTTTGGGTAATTTTATCTTTATACTTTGAAAAAATCTTTTTAAAAGATCTTGGATTTTTAGGTGTCTTGGAATAATCTCCCACCATTAAAAGAGCAATCCACTGTGTCTCTTTATAATCTTCAAGAACAGTTTTGAGCATCACGGTCAAAGGAGTAGAAAGAATTGTTCCTAATTTATGGTTTGATCATAATGCAGAAGAGGCTGTAGATTATTATCTATCGATTTTTAAGGATGGAAAAATACTTGATAAAGCCCATTACCCAACAGAAGGACTCGCTGATTTTCAAAAAGAATTTGCAGGGAAAGTTTTAACCATCAACTTCGAATTGAATGGTCTACAATTTATGGCAATTAATGCAGGATCTGAATTCAAATTTAATGAATCAGTTTCCTTTCTCGTCAACTGTAAAGATCAGGATGAAATAGATTATTATTGGGAAGCATTAACAAAAGATGGTGGTGAAGAAAGTGTGTGTGGTTGGCTCAAAGACAAATACGGTCTTTCCTGGCAAATCGCGCCAGAGATGATAGATACGTTGGTCACAAAAAACCCTAAAGCTTTTTCTACAATGATGCAAATGAAAAAAATTATAATTGCAGATATTGAAAAAGCAGCTGAGGAAAAATAAACTCAGAAAAAAGGTAGCCTATTTAGATGGGAGGTGAATACATATGAAAACAACATTTACTACAGATAAAGAAAAACTACAAACAACAATGGAGAGAACGTTTGATGCATCACGAGATGTACTATGGAAAGCTCACACTGATACAAACCTTATGTCAAAATGGTGGGGTCCAAAAGACTATGAAGTAATCGTTGAAAAATACGACCCAAGACCAGGTGGTTCTTGGAGAATTATTCATAAAGGAAAAGATCAAAATGGACAAGAAGCAGAATATGCATTTTACGGCGATTTTGTCGAAGTACAAGAGCCGGATCATATTACTTGGACATTTAATTTCGAACCGATTGGTCCAGGACATGAGATTACTGAAACTATTAGTTTTACCGATTTAGGTGATGGTAAAGCTAAACTTACAACTACATCTCAGTATAAATCACTTGCGGATTTAGAAGGAATGCTACAATCCGGCATGGAAGATGGAGCAGACCAAACATGGGAGAGGCTCGATGAGTTAGCTAAATCAATGTAGTTTGTAGCATGTAGTATGTATAAACATGCATACTACTTAGTACAAATTATAGTAGAACAGACCACTAAACGCCTTTCCGCTTTTGATATAATTACCGGATGAAAACTTTTTACCACTTACTTATTAACACAACTTTTGCGTCTGTAATGAATTTTACAATATGGTTTGCCATAACATTTTTTGTCTACCTTCAGACAAGATCAGTATTTGCGACAGGTACAATTTCCGGAATTTTTCTTGTATTAACGGCTTCATCAGGAATTTGGTTTGGTAGTCTCGTAGACCATCATAAGAAAAAGACCATGATGTTAGTCTCAAGTGCCGTATCTCTTGTCTTGTACATTATTTCATTTGTAATATATATCACGGCACCTGAAAATACCTTTAAAGATGTGAGCAGTATTACGCTCTGGGTATTTATTTTGTTATTAATGTTTGGTGTGATCGCAGGAAATATCAGAGGAATAGCTCTCCCTACAGTTGTCACATTTCTCGTTCCTGAAAAAATTAGAGATAAAGCAAATGGGCTTGTCGGAACATCCAATGGAGTAGGATTTTTAGTAACCTCAGTTATTAGTGGATTTTTAGTTGGAAGATCAGGTATGTATGAAGTGCTCCTCCTTACTATCATTGTGACAGTTGCAGCAATGATTCATCTTGCGTTTGTCTCTGTTCCTGAAAAAGATGTTATACACACAGAGGACAAACCAAAAAAAATTGATATTCGAGGAACCATGAAAGTTATCGGTCTTATCCCCGGACTTGGCGCTTTAATAGTATTCAATTCAATCAACAATCTCCTTGGAGGAGTATTTATGGCTCTTATGGATGCATACGGCCTCTCACTTGTTTCAGTGCAAACATGGGGACTTTTATGGGGCTTTCTGAGTACTGCATTTATCATCGGGGGACTGGTAATTGCAAAGGTAGGACTTGGTAAAAATCCGGTTCGGACAATGTTCCTTGCAAACATCGCAATTTGGGTAATCAGTTGTTTCTTTACTATATATCCGTCAATTTATTTACTGGTAGGAGGGATGTTTGCATATCTACTTCTTGTGCCGTTTATTGAAGCTTCTGAACAAACTATCATACAAAAAGTTGTACCACCTGAGCGTCAAGGGAGAGTGTTTGGCTTTGCGCAAAGTGTTGAACAAGCAGCTTCACCGTTAACCGCATTTTTAATTGGACCACTTACTCAATTTATATTTATTCCGTTTATGACAACCGGAGCAGGAGTAGATTTAATAGGAGGATGGTTTGGAACCGGACAAGACCGTGGGATCGCGCTCGTATTCACGCTTACCGGTATTGTTGGGCTTGTTATAACGCTTATTGCGATGAGAACAAAATACTATCCTATGCTTTCTAAACGATATTTAGAGAAATAATCTTGCAGATCTCATATCTTTCTTTTTTCTTACTCATTCTTCTTCATACACACATACAGGAAAGGTAGTATATTGGTATGAGAATATTTCAATCATTCTTCATTCTTCTCACAAGCGCTGTTAAATAGAGTTAGTTAAAACAATCCTCTATTTTTATTTTTTTTGCACCCACTTACTTCTTACAGAATTCTTTTGTAATTTATACCCGTACCTTATGCAAGATATGAGATGATGATTTAATTGCTTACTCCGTCAGAAAAAAAAGGGAGTAGGTGTAAAAGGAGGTGATTAGATTATGACTATTTTATTATGGATAGTATTTGGTGCGATTGCCGGATTTATTGCCGATATGATCGATAAATCTGTAACACTTAATTGGATTGAGAGAATCATTGTCGGTGTTGTTGGAGCAGTAGTAGGTGGAACGCTTTATTACTTCCTTACAACCGGAAATTTTGATGTAACAGCTTCAGCAGGATTTGATCTTGTATCTTTGATTGTTGCAGTATTAGGTGCTCTTTTGGCTCTTTTTGTGTATAAGAGAGTACGAAAATAACTACACACAATAGAGGGATGCGCATTCTATATATAATATAACGCATATACTTTTGTATTCACTCCTTTTTTTAAATTATCTACAGAAATAATTGAACAATAAATGTTTATGCTTTGTTTTAACATATATATAAATTAGTAGTAGTAGTAGGGCGTGTGGATATGTGTAATAAAGCATGGTAATATGCCTGAATTCTTTGTGGAAAAACAGTGGATTTGTTTGGGGATGAGATGGTGATAAAAATCGAAGACATAGTATCTTGTGTAAATCAAAGAAGTTGTTCAATTATAATACAACAATTATTCACAGTGACTTTATACGTAAATAAAAAGATTTCCACACAATACTATATAAACGGGGAAAACTATTTAGTGATAAACGGCACAAGTGTTTGCATATCTTCAAGAAGTGTTTTTTTACTACTTCCAGAGTATAGTGCAACAGCAGGGTGATAGAGCGGGACAATATGAACATTTCCATAGGGAGCTGTCGCCTGTACTGCTTTTCCATGCAACGCGGTAATTGTTTGTGATGCATCAGGAAGATCGTATTTATCAAGAATATATTTCATTGAAAATCTTCCCAACGTTGCGATGACTGATGGTTGGATAATTTGTAATTGCGCATCAAGAAACGGCGAATAAAGTCTGATCTCTTCAGGAGAAGGGTCTCTATTGTCTGGTGGTCTATCTTTGACGATATTTGTTACATAAACATCTTTTCTATTGAGGCTAATAGAGTCAAGCATTTCCTCTAAAACTCTTCCTGATGCTCCGCAAAACGGGCGTGCCTGTTCTGCCTCATTTTTTCCCGGTGCTTCTCCGATAAAAACAATATCTGCCTCATGATTGCCTTCGCCGATTACCGGAAAGTAGTGGTTTTCTGTTCGATAGGTATATAAAGGAGACTGGGTAAAGTTGAGTACTGCATCTCGGATTGTTCTCATCTGATCAGTTTTTGAAAGATTTGGCATAGTTGTATTATACAAAACGCTTGAATCGTTTCAATGTATGGGGATATAATTGATGTTCGTACAGTATGATAGAAGTATTTTTTGATGTTGAGACAAAAAAGTTATTTCACGAAGTTGAGGGTCGTGATACCGCAAAGCTTGGTGTCTCAATCGTATCCGTCTACAGCCGAGAAATTGATACGCACGGAAAAGAAATCCGTGGTGGGATGAAAAGTTACTGGGAAAAAGACTTTCCTAAGCTCTGGAAAGTTTTGCATGATGCAGATAGGATAGTAGGATTTAACTCATTAAATTTTGACAGTGTTGCTCTTCAGCCATATGCACCTTTTCAACTCGCAAAGCTTACTCATCTCGATATTATGGATGAGGTTAAAAAAACCCTTGGACACAGACTCAGTTTGAATGCATTGGCTACCCAGACGCTTGGTTCGGTAAAAAGCGACGTAGGCACAAATGCCGTCATATATTTTGCCAAAGGTGATCCTGAAAGTCTTGAAAAACTTCGGACCTATTGTGAAGCTGATGTTGCTATTACTCGTGATCTCTATGATTTTGGAGTACAACACAAACATCTTAAGTACCTTGACCGCTGGAATACGCCACGAATTGTTGAGGTAGATTTTTCGTATCCAAAGGCCACTACTGATACCGGAAAGCAGACTAGTTTGTTTTAATTTTCACTCGTTACTTACACATTTTTGCCAGTACTCATGTTTTTGGTACGTATACTAATCTTAGATATGGACACACTTCTGCTTACCGCTGTATCGGTCGGAATATATGTATATATGAAAAATTCTTTAATCCCATGAAATTAAATGTATTTGTAAAACAAATGCCGACAAATAAGAGTGACAGACAGGATCAAGTCATGAAAGTAGGGAAAAAGCAGTTGGAGAAACTAATAAAGCAAGGTGTCCCAATTCAATTTTTTACCAGATCTTAAATGTGTAATGCCTCATCGACATGATAATTCCCAACAGAGAGTCTTTTGATATGGAGTGCAATTGCGCCGGTTTGTGATTTTTCTCCCATATCATGAATCAATGAACGCATATATGCTCCGTGAGAGGAGTTGATAGTAAAAGTTATAAAAGGAAAAGTAGTTTTAATAGGTACTTGTTTTCTCCATGTCTCAAGTATCTCTTGTTGTCTGAAATCTCCTGAAACGTTGTTTATTTTGTCTTGTACAAGCGACACTAATTCTGAACCTGAGAACTCTCCGTGGTCTGTTATTTGAATTTGTGTAATTTCAATGTGCTTTGAAGGTATTGTAATTGTGTCAATTTTCCCTTCCCGTGCCCAATAGAACAACGGTTTACCGTTTACTCGAGCAGAAGAGTATGGTGGATACGGCTGATCAAAGGTACAAATATATGAAGGGAGAAGAGTTTGAATTGTTTTGTGAATATCAGTCAAGGGAGCCGTTTGTACACGCTGAATCATTCCCAGTGCATCATAGGTGTCTGTTGAGATACCAAAAACTCCGGTAACTTCATATGATTTTGGCAATTTTTGATATAGATCTCTTTTTTTGCATTCATCACCTACCAACACAAGAAGTACTCCTTCGGCCATAGGATCAAGGCGTCCGGCATATGCCAGTTTTTCTTTTTGCAAAGTAGGGATTTTGTGTCTTAATCTTTCAAGTGCTTCTAAAGGAGTAATGCCTACAGGTTTATAGACAGAGAGAACTGCAGGTGCTGACATGAAGACTATTATACTGCATCTTCAAATCGACGGGAAACTTCTTCCCAATTAACAATGTTCCACCATGCTTCTATATATTCAGGCCGTCTGTTTTGGTACTGGAGATAATATGCGTGCTCCCAAACATCCAGACCTAAAATTGGAGTAGTACCATTCATAAGCGGACTATCTTGGTTTGGTGTCGTCTCAATTTTAAGCGAGCCAGCGGCAACAGTTAACCATGCCCATCCGCTTCCAAAA
>DAOMRL010000002.1:0-19354 GCA_035445865.1 Candidatus Levyibacteriota bacterium | reverse complement strand
CCTGTGGCAGCCTCAGAAAACTGAGTTTTAAATGATTCTAAATCAGTAAAGGTAGTAGAAAGTTTTTCATCTAGCTCTGAGCTTGGTTTACTTCCTGAAGTTGGGGTCATGATAGTCCAAAAAAGAGAGTGGTTTGCGTGTCCTCCTGCATTATTCCTGACTTTTGTGCGGACATTTTCCGGTACACGGTCTAAGTTTTGGATAAGTTCTTCAATAGGAAGTGATAACAGTTCTTCATTTCCTGCAAGGGCGTCATTTGTGTTTTTTACATAGGTTGCATGGTGTTTTTCGTGATGCAATCGCATGATTTGTTCATCTATTGTAGGTGCGAGAGCATTATAATCATAGGGAAGATCTGGAAGTGTATACATACTATAACTGTATAGATAGTATACGACAATTCTCTCAAGATATGGGTAAGAGAAAGGTAAAGTTTTCCTATCTATTAGTTACTGATCTCTGTTTTGTTGCGATCCATGCAGAGAGAACAGTCGTAATTGGGACGGCAAGTACAAGGCCAATACTTCCGGCAAGTGTTCTGATTACTTCTTCAACAATGAGCTGACTATTAAAAATAACCCAAGACGGTTGATTTAATGGATTAAGTACAAAGAGTATAAAAAGGCCTAGTGAAGCTCCCGCATATGCAAGAACTAGGGTATTTACTAAAGAGGCAATGTGTTCTTTTCCTACAGAGTATCCTCGCATCACTAAATCCATAAACTCAAGTTTTTTATTTGCTTTTGAGATCTCAAATACGGCTGCTGTCTGAGACGTCGTAATATCATCCAAAACACCTAATGCTCCGATGATAATACCTCCAAGCAGTAATCCCTTTACATTTATGGCCGTCGGACCAAATTGAAGTAAATATGCATCTTCACTTCCCATACCCGTAAGGTTTGTTACACTGACAAAAAGAACTGCCAGTATTCCGGTAAGTAGCAACGAGAGTGCAGTTGCACACAGCGCAATGGTTGTCCGTTTATTAATGCCATGTGCAAGATATAGAGTCACAAACATGATGGCAAGAGATCCTAGGATACTAATGAGGAGTGGATCTTTTCCTTGTAAAATCTGAGGTACAATAAATTGCAAAATAACAAAAACACTACAGATCATGCCAAGAATTGAGCCAAAACCTTTTTTACCTGCAACAAGCACGACAAGCATAAAAAAGCCTGCCATTATATACAACAGAGCGTCAAGACGGTAGTGATCAACGAATGAATACGTTGTATTATCAGAAAAAACTGATTTCACAATTACCACATTCTGATCTTCTTCTAGCTTTTGAGAAGTATTTGGCCGTATAACACCTCCGTGTACAAGGCGGATTGTTTTCCCTTTTTCATCTCCACTCGTAATTTTGAGTTGAACAGTTTGCTCGTAGTTTGGGATACCTGCAATTTCTTTTGTAGTATCGCTCACGATTGTTATAACAGTTGCCTTGTAATACGTCTCAACAGGAGGCTCAGGGGGAAGAATTCTTTCTTGTGCAGATGTCGGTGCACAAAACACAAAAAAGAAAGAAAAAAGAAATAGCAAAATATTCAGTCCTAGCTTCATTATATCCACTAGTATACCAGTCTTTTTTAGGCATCTTGTGAGAAAAATAGGGATCCTGTATAATAATATCTACTATAAGACTATGATTAATAAATCATTATTTCGGTATCTCTATAACAACCAAATCATTGTAGCCCTTTCCGTGCTTGCTGTTGCATGGCTTTTGTTGGAGCTAATTGGTGTGGTCGTTGCAGGATTTATTGCCTATATTATTATGGCCGCGATTGCTCCATTGGTTTATAGGCTTGCTGCAAGAGGAGTTCCAAAATCTTTGGCAGCAGCAGCAGTATATTTATTGGTTGTGGCTGTCATCGTGTTATTGATTTTTCCGCTTGTTCCATTTTTTACTACCCAAACAATGCAGTTGGTAAGAGGGTTGCCACAGTATATTCAGAACGCTACTGAGTTGCTTGGTATCCGTACGAATCAGGCTGAACTGCAAAATATTTTTTCTTCGCAACTCGGAGCAATCGGTAGTAATGCACTACAAGTAACATCCCAAGTTTTTGGAGGAATTTTTACAATACTTACCGTGATAGTACTCAGCTTTTATTTATTGCTTGACCATGTCAGGGTACAAAAAAGTATTGCCTCGCTTTTTGCTCCAAGTGTCAGACGTCGCGCTTCTGAAACCATTGAGAAAGTAGAGGACAAGCTTGGTGCATGGTTGCGAGGGCAGATAACACTATCTTTTGTTGTAACTTGGCTTGGACTAACGGCAATCGGAGTAGAGTATGCATTGCCACTTGCGTTACTTGCAGGAATGTTAGAAATTGTGCCAACCATAGGTCCGATCATTGCGGCAATTCCTGCTATGATTGTGGCGCTGAGTATCTCGCCGACAGTAGCGATTTTTGTAGCGGTGTTATATGCCTTAATTCAGATTTTAGAGAATAATTTTTTGGTTCCTCGTATTATGCAACGGGCAGTCGGGCTTCATCCTATTGTAGTCATTCTCGGAATTATTATTGGAGGTAAACTCCTTGGGGTATTGGGTGCGTTGCTCGCTGTGCCGTTTATTTCGCTTGTTGTTGTAATTGCTACTGAAATTAACAAAAACGAGTGATACAATCTCCTCATGATTACTACATTTGAGCAGGCGCTTTCCTATCTTTTCTCCCATATTCCCAAAAATGAAATACGCAAATTTCCAGGACAATTAGGACTTGAGCGTATGAATGTGCTCATGGAAAAACTTGGCAGTCCTCAGGAAAAATATAGGGTAATTCATATTGCGGGTACGTCAGGAAAAGGGTCAACAGCAACTCTTACCAGTCATGCGCTCGCAAGTCAGGGCTTTTGTGTAGGACTACAACTTTCTCCGCATCTGCTTGATATTCGCGAACGAGTACAGATAAATAACTCGTTTATCTCCAAGGAAAAATTTATCAAATACTTGAACGAAATTGTACCCTCAGTTGAAGAAGTCTCTAAAGGAGACTTCGGGGAAGTGACGTATTTTGAGATTTTGGTAGCACTTGCGTATTATTCTTTTTGGAAAGAATCAGTTGATTATGCCGTTATTGAGACAGGAATGGGGGGGTTATATGACGGAAGTAATGTTGTTAAAAGGCAGGATAAAATATCGGTTATTACAAAAATTGGATTTGATCATATGGCAGTTCTTGGAAATACACTACCTGAGATCGCAACGCAAAAAGCAGGTATCATCAAGCAAGGTAATACTTTAATTACGACTCAGCAGGAAGAAGTAGTACAGGCGGTACTCTCCAAACAGTCTGAAGAAAAAAAAGCTTTTTTAACAGTCCTACAACGATCTGAGTATGAAGTAACTGCAATTTCAGAAAACGGAACCGAGTATATAGATAAAAAAAGAAATAAAAAAAGACAGCTGTCTCTTATAGGCAAACATCAAGCAGAAAATGCACAGCTTGCATCGGAGATTATCTACCAACTTTCCAAACAAGATAGGTGGGAAGTAGACGAGCAAAAACTTGCACAGACATTGAAATCAATAACACTGCCTGGACGGATTGATATTGTTCATCTAGGTACCAATACACTTGTTATTGATGGTGCGCACAATACACAAAAAATGAACGCATTTTTGGAAGCTCTTGCCCATATGTATCCAGATCAAAAACATATTTTTTTAGTCGCATTTAAACATGGAAAAGATATTCAATCAATGATTGAAAAGATTGAGGTTTTGGCAAAAGAAATAATTGTAACTGATTTTTGGGTAGACACACAGGATATGCTCAATATTTCAGAACCAGTTGAGATAGTTGCCTCATATGTAACAAAAGTCCCCGTTACTACTATTCCAGGAACAAAAGAAGCATTAGAACAAGTAATTAAAAAAGATACAAAAATTATTGTGACAGGATCACTTTATTTTGCCTCGGAGATTTACAAAATAATAAGTAAAAAATAAAATATTCTGCATAATTACTCACAACACGGATCTTTAAATCCGCATCTATGACAGGTAGCATCCCGGGTACCTGGGAGAGCAGAAATGACTTCTTTGCATACAGGACATTTTTGCAAAGCAAGTCCTGTTTTACTTTCTTCTTTTAATACCTCATATAACTCATCCATGTAATCTGTAAGCTACTTTAAGTTAAGATCTCTCTTATCTTCTGCAAAATCATGTATTAAAGCTCCGAGTAGAGTTTGATAAGGAATGTTCTTCCGTTTTGCTTTGGCTTTGATTTTAATCAGATCGAGCTGGTTAATCCGTATTGTGACAGGTTTAGAGTTGTTGAGCTCAAGATAGCGCGTCGCTGCCTCTTTGAGCATCATTTTTGTCTCTTCTAAATTATCTTCAATCTCGTATTCTCCTCTTTCTAATGCGGCTTCAATAAGTTGTTCTTCCTTGTCTAAAACCAGATTTTCAAAAGGGTCAAATTTCTTATTTTTTTTCATTCTTACCTCCTTCCTGCCCGCCAGTGCCAGGTTTTGGTAGGCGGGTTAAATACTTCTTTGTTAACAATCTACTCGGATAAATGGTCTTTAAAAATATTTCCTGTTTTTCTCTATTAATAATATATGGTACCGCATATATATATCCTTTAATCTTGATTACATAGAGCCTTTGATGAGGATATTTTTTGCTGGGATGAGCAATAGAATCTAGAACCTCTTTTTTTTCAATACTGTTAATAATGTTCTCAAAGCTGATTCCTCTCGTAGCTTTTAGTAATTGATTCTTTTCTTCATTAAAACGAATACTAAATGCCATACATATGAACACAATAGCAGTTTGTACATTGATTGTCAATACACTAAACGTCTTCGAAGGAGTATTAGCAGTTTATTGACAAGACTGATAAATGGTATTACAATAATTGTAATTATGGATCAAAATGCTATGGAAGATCTTCTCAAACCAGTGAGTCCTGAGGAGGCTCTAAAAAAATTCACTCTTAATCTTACTCAAGTAGCCCGAGACGGGAAAGTAGATCCTGTGGTGGGTCGTGAGAGTGAAATACGGCGAATAATGCAGATTTTGTCTCGTCGTACAAAAAATAATCCAATTTTAATTGGAGACCCTGGTGTGGGAAAAACAGCTATCGTTGAAGGTCTTGCTCAAAAAATTGTGAATAATGAAGTTCCGACAACCCTCAAAGATAAAGAGTTGCTCTCACTTGATTTTGCTCAGCTATTGGCAGGAGCAAAATTCCGAGGTGAATTTGAGGAACGGCTCAAAGCAGTTGTAAAAGGAATTGAGGAAGGAGATGGCAAATACATTGTTTTTATTGACGAATTACATACCATTGTAGGCGGAGGTTCGGCAGAAGGAGCAGTTGATGCAGCAAATATCCTAAAACCATCTCTTGCTCGAGGACTACTTCGTCTTATTGGTGCAACAACTATGCAGGAATATCGTAAGTACATTGAAAAAGATCAAGCACTTGCGAGGAGATTTCAACCAGTACAGGTAGATGAACCAACGCAAGAAGATAGTCTCTCTATTTTGCGTGGGATAAAAGAACGCTACGAATTACATCATGGAATCAGAATTACCGACAACGCTTTAGTTGCGGCAGTCAAGCTTTCTGCCCAGTACATTCCTCACCGGTTTTTGCCTGATAAGGCAATTGATCTTATAGATGAGGCTGCATCTGGGATTAAAATAGAGACTGAGAGTATGCCGACAGAGCTTGAAGAGCTACGCAGAAAAATTACCCAAATTGAGATAGAGCAGGCGGCATTAAAAAAAGAAAATACTCCGGTAGCACAGAAAAAATTAGAAGATGGAAAAGTGCAACTGGAAGAGCTCAAAGGAAAGTCTACAGAGCTTGAAAAAAATTGGAGTGAACAAAAAGATATTATGCAGGAAATGCAGACACTGCGAGCGCAAATCGATGCCTTGCGTATTGAACTTGACCGTGCAGAGAGGTCAGTTCAACTTGAAAAAGCTGCTGAGATAAAATACGGAAAGCTCCCGGAACTTGAGAAGAAAGTAGAGCAAGCACAGAAAAAATGGGCTCAAATTCCAGTTGAAAAACAGATTTTACGTGAAGAAGTTGATGAAGAAGATATTGCTCGAGTAGTATCTCGGTGGACCGGTATTCCTGTGACCTCAATTTTGGAATCTGAGACAGAAAAGCTTGTACATCTTGAAGAAAAGTTGCAAGAACGAGTGATAGGGCAAAATGATGCACTCACAGCAGTTGCAAAAGCTATTCGGCGTAACAGATCGGGGATATCTGATCGAACAAAACCGATTGGAAGCTTTTTGTTTTTAGGACCTACGGGAGTTGGAAAAACAGAAACTGCCCGTGCACTTGCACAACTACTCTTTAATGATGAGCATGCAATTATCAGAATAGATATGTCCGAATACCAAGAGTCTCATACTGTTGCACGGCTTATCGGTTCGCCACCTGGATATGTAGGGTATGATGAGGGAGGACAGTTAACAGAAGCAGTCAGACGCAAACCATACTCTGTAATTTTGTTTGATGAGATTGAAAAAGCACATCCGCAAGTTTTTAATCTTTTTCTGCAGTTGCTTGATGACGGAAGGCTTACTGATAGTAAAGGAGTAACTGTCGATTTTCGCAATACCATTATTATCATGACCTCAAATCTTGGAAGTGAGATTATTTATGACTATACCGGGAAAGATGAAAAAGAGCTTGAGTTAAAACTCTGGCAAGTGCTGCGAGCACAATTTAAACCGGAGTTTTTGAACCGCCTTGACCAGGTTATTATTTATCATCCGCTTGCAACCGAACAAATTCAAAAAATTAGTAAACTTCAGCTGGAGATGGTACAAAACAGACTGGCTGAAAATAATATTCACCTAAAAATTACTGATGACCTCATTGCATTTTTTGCAAAACACGGCTATGATCCATCATTTGGAGCTCGTCCGCTCAAGCGATTGATTGATGACAAACTACTTGATGAACTTGCACTACAAATCATCGAAGGAAAAATCGTTCCAGGAGATACAGTTATTCCAACAGTAAAAAATGACGCAATAGAGTTTTCTTTACCTTCGTAAAGAAGAAGTATTGTAATAAATTTGCAGAATGCTTGACAGAGAGTTATCCACATTCGTATACTGTTTTCCACAAGCATGGAAGAATTATGGAAGTCAGTTCTGGCTGAAATTGAACTTGGAGTATCAAAACCAAATTTCCTGATGTTTTTTAAGGGAACAAATTTAGAGTCTTTAGAAGGTGATGTGGTAACAATTTCAGCTCCATCAATCATGGTTGTAGATTATATAGAGAAACGGTATTACGGATTAATTAAGCAAGTAATAGATAAAAAAACAGGATCAAATGTGAGTCTTGTTTTTATGACAAGTAAACATCCAAAAAAACTTGCAGACTCAGGCTCTGTAGGGCCACTTTTTCCTGAAACCTCTACAATTCGCAAGGCACGACCAAGTAGAATACGAAAAGATTATACGTTTGAATCATTTGCGGTGTCTGAGACTAATCAACTTGCATATACTGCGGCTCAAACGGTTGCCAGTAA
Source organism: Candidatus Levyibacteriota bacterium (assembly GCA_035445865.1). Lineage (GTDB taxonomy): Bacteria > Patescibacteriota > Microgenomatia > Levybacterales > GWA1-39-11 > JBDHUV01. Next base: position 11,821 of record DAOMRL010000002.1, on the reverse strand, counting down.
CCTAGGGGACCGGTACAATCCGGTATTTTTGTACGGTACGGTTGGGGTAGGCAAGACCCATCTCATGCACGCAATTGCAAACCTAGTGTATGAAAAAAATAATGACGTGCAAGTACTGTATCTTACAACAGAGGAATTCACAAACGAAGTAGTAGAATCTATAAAAGGGAAAATGACCACTCAGATGCGTAAAAAATTCCGTAATGTAAATTTGTTATTACTTGATGACATTCAATTTTTAAGTGGAAAAGAAAAAGTACAAGAAGAGCTTTTTCACACATTTAATAGTCTCATTGAAAAAGGTGGACAGATTGTCTTTACCTCAGATCGTCCTCCGTCAGAGATTCAAAAAATTGAAGCACGTTTGGCTTCACGATTTGAAGGAGGACTCACTGTAGATATTGAGCCTCCTGACTTTGAATTACGGACAGCGATTTTGCTTATGAAATCTGAAAAACATGATATCGATTTTACGATTGATATGGCAAAGCAAGTAGCAGAGAGACTTACCGACACAAGATCACTGGAGGGATTTTTATTAAAACTTTCGTCTCTTATGACTTCACATCCTGACAAGCAGATTTCACAACAGGCAATTTTGCGATTGTTGGGTAAAAAAGCACAGATTCAGCAAGTGTTGAAACCAGATCAGATTATAGAGACAATCTGTGATTTTTATGGTATCAAAACAACCCAGCTGAAAGGAAAAAAACGTGATTCATATTTAGTACGGCCTCGTCATGTCTGTATGTATTTGCTCAAAGAAGAAGGGAAGCTCACGTTTATGGATATTGGCAATGTACTTGGTGGTCGTGATCACACAACAGTTATGCACGCGGTAAATAAAATAGAAAAAATGTTACAGGATTCGGAGAACACACAAGATGAAATAGGCACGATTAAGCAAAAAATGAGAGAAGAATACTTGCAATAAGTCAGTTTTTTACACAATTTTTCGTGACATATCCACAGGTTATCCACAAAAAATCAATATATATTTATGCCTGTTATACACGTATTCACATAATAGTTTTGAGATGACAGAAAAGAGAAGATGTGATACTATTGCTTAACAAATTATTTCATTATGAAAGCACAAATATTAGTAGAAAATATTGATCCATTTTTATCTTCACTTGCAAAAGCACTCCCCAATCATTCACCTGTTCCTATTTTACTCAACATTTTAATTGAAGCAACCCAAAAAGGAATGTATTTTTCAGCAACAGATCTTGAGATGGGTATTAAAGTAAAAGTTGCAGGAAAAATTGATCAAGAAGGAGCAGTGACAGTCCCAGGTAGACAGTTAATTGAAGTATTAAATTCACTGCCTAAAGGAAAAGTTACTTTTACCTATGAAAAAGAGTCTCTAACGATTGACTCTGCAGGAGGGAAAATTGTTTTACAGACAATTCCTAAGGAAGAATTTCCAAATCTTTTTGAAGAAAAAGGAGAGAAAGTATACAGTTTTACAAAAACAGAGCTCAAAGATATATTTTCAAAAATAATTTTTTCTGCTTCACTTGATGACTCTAGAGCAGAGCTTACCGGTATCTATATTGCTCAAAAAGAAGATAGTGTGGATTTTGTAGCAACTGATGGGTACAGGCTTTCTCTGAAAAAAATACCTGGTAAAAAAATCTTAGAAAAGGAAACAGGTTTAATTGTGTCTGCAAAATGTATTCAAGAAGCGTTGACTCTGAGTAGTGAGACTATGGATTTGTATGTATACGCGCAAGGTAATCAAGTATTATTTGAGGCAGAAGATATTGTGTTAGTGGGGAGACTTATTCAAGGAAATTTTCCTAACTATGAAGGAGTAATTCCTGAGGCTGGTAGTACACAAGCAGTTATTGATGTAGAAGAGTTTGCAAAAGCAATCAAGTTGTCAGCTGTTTTTGCGCGTGAAAGTGCAAACATTGTACGGGTTAAAATTGCTGATAAACAGTTACGGTTGTATTCACGATCTTCAGGTGTTGGAGAAGGAGATGTGCAAGTAGCAGTAGACCAGACAGGGGAAGAAAATGAGATTGCATTTAACGTCAAATTTCTGAGTGATTTATTGCGGGTTGTAGATGAAAAAAGAATTACGCTTGCAATCAACGGTCCACTAGAAGCAGCACTATTTACGCTTGAAAAAGACACAAACTTTCTCCATGTCATTATGCCTGTTCGGGTGCAAGAGTAAAACTCAGAGATGTTCGTGAGAATCAGTCTCATGAGGAGTACCATAATATTTAATATAATTGTCTGTAGACATAGGGTAGAATACTTGAATCTCAAGAACGTAATCAATGTACGGGTTTCCTATAATCACAAAACCTTTGGAGCTGTATGAATAAATATTAGCTTCCGGGCCATGTTCATTGCTACCTATGATAATATTTTCTGCTTGCCCATATTTATCAAGCAGTGTAGATAATCGCGTTCTATCAGAAGAAGTTGTACTAGTAGGATAGAGTATTCTCTCAAAAATAACAGTACCGTTTTTTGCTATAACTTGGTTAGGTAGAAAAGGATTATGTGAAGAAATCTCATAAGATTTAGAGTTATCCGGAAGCGTTTCTTCTTTTATAATGGGAAGGTTATGGAGTTCTGTTTCAGTAGTTTGACCAATCTTTGTTTTTTGTATTGAAAATACTGGAAGATTCTCTTTTGATTTGAGTGGATATGGAGTAGGTAAAGCGCCACTCTCATCAGATGGTGGCGTTGATTCTTTTGGTAGGTTTAATAAAATTATAGCTCCAATAGCAATAATACATACGATTCCTACAACTATGAATAATGCAAATATTTTACGTGTCATATTATTGTGGTTGAGTCATTAAAATTTGTCTGGCTACATCTTTTTGTAATGGGTGAGCACCATTATCAAACGGATTGGGACCAGGAGTACAGGCTGTTTGGGCAGGAGCAGTTGGATTGAGATAATATGCAATCATCTCCGCATAATTCTCTGATTCATAGTTCCAGGGAGTTGGTGTATCCCATAAACATAATGTTTGTGAATAGCTTGTTAATTGGCCTTCTCTTCTTGCAATATTGTGCTCATCAGCAAAGTTGGGGTCAGAACAGCTTCTAATAATATGGCCCATTTCATGAGTAAATACAACATCAAACAATTGCCGATTGTTTCCATAAGTTCCTTTCATCTCTATTTTTCGTGGTTCACAACCTTTCATCGATGATCCTTCATCATTTCGAGAAATTTGGGTATTTCTCACTCTTTCATCAAATGAAGTATTTGAAACTCTCCATAACAATTCCCAGGCCCAAATTGCGTAAATTTCGGGGAAACTTTTGCTTATAGACACACCAAACGTATTTTGAACTGCTTGGAAAGGATCGCCTTCAATGGGTGGAATGTTACCTGATATTGGATCACTTGAGGTAGGAGGGTTTCCAACACGGGTAGTAATAGGATCACTATCAGTACGTAATTGGGCATTTGCTATATGAGTAAGCCCAAATGAAAGGAAGATGCCTATAACGAGTGCTATGTATTTAGTCTTCATCTTTATTCTCCTCTCAACCATTGTTGGATGCGTTCTTGCACTGCAGCACGTTGGCCCCAACTAATATATACTTTGTCAGATTCAACACCGTGTTCTTCTAACCAAGTAAAAACAATATCAGTTGCCTCAATAAAAGTATTTCTTGTTGGAATATACTCAGAACTAGTATTTGGAATGTTATAATCAATACCTTCAATAGAAACAGGTAGGATCCAAGGTGTTCCTTGTACACTACCTGAAGAAATAATAATGTCAACTTGGATGCCCGTAGACAAGATGTGAGTTTGTTGATAAGGGAGAAAAGGCTGAATTTTATTAATTTCCTGAATTGAATTAATAACAGCTTGATCACCAAGGTTTATACCTTGTCCTGGTGTGACTGGAAGTGTCTTTGGTTGTTGAGGGAGAGTTGTAATTCGTGGTTGGTATAAGGTGGGGAGAGGAATGACTGAAGTATCCTCCTTTGAGGGCAGTTTAATCGTGCGTAATAAAGCAACAATACCAATAAAAATTACAATAATTATTGTTATTGATAAAATAAAGAGTATTTTTTTCTGCATAGTCTTATTGAGTATAAAAACGAGTAATTCCAATTATACCAGAGAGTGCTCCGGTTCTTTGATCTCGGACAGGTGGGTTACAAGGTGTAAAGTCTGCACAATATACAACATACATCACTTCATGTTTTGCATCTAATAAATTCATAGTATAGGAATGATCTTCCATTGGAAATTCAGGGGGGCAATACGGGTAAGGAGTTTTGCCACAGTTAGTATTGCCGGTTCCATTATAATAAGATAAAGTTTTAACAAGGTCACGGTAATTGTCAGGAAAATTGCCCCCATTTTTTATTTTCAGAAGATTTGCTGCATAGAGAGCGCTGTTTAATAAAGAGTCAAAAACACAGGTTCCATTAGAGGTTAGGCGTGTGTATTGTGTACTACATCCATCATTTCCCATAACATCAGGCTCATGATCTCCAATAGGACGTCCACTGACAATAGAATGATTAGAGCTCATATTTCCCTCACGATAATGAATAGCTGCTAACACTTCCCATGGAACCCCTGAGGTATCAGCTGCTTGTTTATAGATTGCTATGTTTTGTTCTGTCAAAAGACTGGCCACTACTTGTTGTGCTCTGTCAGTTGCTTCTGTAAAAGTAAGACCAGTAGGTAAGATAGCTGTTAGATTAGAAGATCCAGGTACTGTTGATTGTGCAGCAATTGCATAAAAGAAGTTTTTAACTTCTACATTAGGCACTGTAGGTTGCAGAGTGAGGGTAAAAGAATAATTTTTTGTTGCAGAGCCTTCAGGATTAATCGGTATATTGTTAGAAAGTTTCCAGATAATGGCATTTCCTTCTGATGTGTGCGTTCCTGTTGCTGTTACGAAGGAGGTATTAGAAGGAATAGGATTTACGATGGTTATATCCAATGTTCCCGAGTATTGAATTTCTAAAACATAAGTAATAGGCTCATTGTTTGTAACTTGTGCAGGCCCTATTAAGTTAAGGTCTAAACCAGGAATTTGATTGATTGGAGTTGTTCCGTCATCGGTACCTGGTACAGGAGAAGGTTGAGCTGTCAAATAATTATCATAATCATTTAGTTCACCATCTGCCATAAAAGCAAGAATAATAAGCAAAATAAAAATAGCTATACCAATTACAATGTACTTTATTGCTCTCACTTGAGGAATAAAGTTTGTAACGGTGTTTGCAATTTTTAATACTCGCCCTGTCGAACCAAGCTTCAGCTTTTTGCCTGTCCTTCGGATTTTATTGAGATTATCCCATACATTAAGTGGGTTAGTAGAGTGACGTCTCTCTTGCTCTTGCTGATTGGGGTTTTGTCCGCCAGCCGGTATATTATCATTATCCATGAGTTATGGGACCACTTGGTTTGGGAGTGGATGCCGTAGGTGGTGGAGTAAGAGGGGTGGATTTTGGAAAGCTAGATGCTGTTGGCATCTGTGAGCGCACCATATTTTCAGTGTGATTTGTTGCTTGACTACCTCCAGGATTTATAACCGGTGTAGCAGAGGATTGTGAAGGTGAAGCCTGTTGTTCAGATATAACAGGTATTGGTTGACTTGCTGGTGAAGATCCAAAAGACAAAGGAGCTGGTTCTGATGTTGCAAGTGGCTGAACAGGAGGTGTAGGTTGAGCTGGCGGTGGTGTTTGTACGGGCTGAGGTGTTGCTACTGGGCTTGGAACTTCAGAAGCATTAGTAGATATTGGCTGCTCAGTAGCAGCTGGCTGTGTAGATACGGAAGGTTGTGGTGTCTGTATTTGTGGTGCAGGTGGAGTTTCCGTTGATGGTTGTTCAAGTGCTTGAGTAATTGTGTCAGGCAACTTTATTTCCTCTCCTGCTGGCTCTGGTTCAGTTGGAGTAGGAGGATTTTCTGGAGCTGGTGGAGGAGTACTTGCAGCTTGTTGATCCATAATGTCTTGTGGTTTTGAGGTAATCAAGTCATATTCAAATTGTGAAGCAATAAATTGAGCAGAAATATGATTTTGCCCTGCAAATAATAATCCTTCTCCAACTTGAGCAGTGAGTAAAAATTGTTTTTCACCTTCTGAGAGCATAAATGCTTTTGCAAGTGCTTCGACTTCTGCTGTACCTTGTTTGAGAAGTATCTGAATAGATGAATTAGAGACAATGGCTTTTCCATAATCGTTATTTAAAAAGTCTTCAATATCTTGAGTGAGTGTTGTCATACCAAGGTAATATTTACGAGCACGTTTTGCTATCCCTTGTAAAAAGCTAGCGCTGTCAGGGTATTTCATCATGTACCATGCTTCATCGACAATCAAAAGACGCTTTTTTAGTTTTGTGCGGACACGACTCCAAATAAAATCTAAAATCACATGCATGGCAATAGGACGGAGCGCATCTTCAAGTTGTTTGATTGAAAAGACAGTCAGCTGACTCCGGATGTCATAATTTGTCTGCGCGTTAAGTAATCCTGCAAAGCCACCCTTAACATATTTTTCAAGTCTAAAGGCAAGCTCCTTTGCTTCGTTTTCTTCCATGTTAAGGAGTGTTTTATACAAATCCTCTAAAATCGGAGGCTCTTTGTCATAGGTTGCAGGATCAGGAGTAATACCTTTTTGTTTGTATACTAACACAAGTGATCGATCCAAAATTGCTTCTTGGGTTGGAGACATATCTCCGATCATGGTTTTGAGTAAGCCATGAAGAGAGAGTATTTTTATACCGAGTTGTGCCTCAGTACGATCTTCTGAAAGCAGTGCAAACGGGTTAATTTTTACCTCAGAGGTTTTAGAAAAATCAATGTATTCACCGCCGAGTGATGAACAGAGCGTGTGGTACTCATCTTCAGGATCAATAATCAATATCTCTGCATCAAACATCATCTGGCGTAGTACTTCTAGCTTTACTAAGAAAGATTTTCCAGATCCTGATTTTCCGAAGACTACTTCATTGGCGTTTTCAAACGAAAACCTATCAACAATAACAAGGGAATTATTCAGTGTATTTACTCCGTATAAAATACCATCAGGTTGTGAAATTTCATATGAGGTAAATGGAAAAGTAGACGCAACAGAGGTTGTATCCATATTTCTGGTGATAAAAAGTTTATCAGACCCATAAGGCATTGTTGTTTTAAAGCCTTCTTCCATCTGAAGTGTTGCCGGTTTGACAAGTAGTAGATTGGATGCAAGGAGCGTTTGGAGCTGTCGAGCTTTTTCATCAAGTGCTTGAGGAGTATCGGCACTTATGGTTACATACAGTCCAAATTGAAAAAATCTTTCAAGTCCGCGGGCAAGCTCTTCTCGGAGTGCAACTGCGTCTTCAAGAGAAGCTTGGATTTTTGGATCAGGCTCAAGACCAGCTTTTTGATCAGAATCAATTGTTGCTTCCATCTCAGCAATTTTGCGTCTAAGATTAGATAATACATCTTTACTTTCAACTGGATAGATAAACATAGAAATATTCATCGTTTCTTTGTGATCGATAAGAATTGAGAGCCAGTTCGGAGATACTTCGCGAGGATAGTCTGCTACAAAGAACGTACGGAAATATCGATCTCCCACTCGTACATGTTTAAAATCTACTTCAGCAGAGGGAGGAGCGATAACATCTGCAAGTGAAACAGATCCTTGTTTGAGAGCATCAAGTGTTGCTTTTTGAGCAGCTGCTGTTTGCTGTTGCGTAGCTCCTGTGGGTACTACAACTGCTTGTCCTGGTGGTGGCAGGACAGGTGGCGTTCCTGGTTGAGGTGTTGGAGATGGTTGTCCATTTGCAGGTTGTACCGGTGCTTGTGGTGCCTGAACACCAGGTGTAGCTCCAGGAGGAGTAGCTTGCTGTCCGTCTACGGGCGGAGTATTTTGTTTTTTTCCAAATAAATTAAACATAGGCAGGTTACAAAATTAAATTTTTAACATCTCCGGATTGGAAATCTAGAGATACAGTTTCTTGGTTGTATAGCTCGTAAAGCACTTTTGCTACTTCGCTTGATTCAAGCTGACGTGCTGATAATCCCATACGCTGGATTTGCCCGATAATACCGTTTTGTTTACTAACAAGCCCGTCTCTCATACGATCTTGCAGAGACTGTTTCTTGTTAGTAGACCCGACTGCGCCAAGTTCAAGAGAAGAAAAAGGGAGGACAACATATATCTTTTTATTTAATAAATCTTCTCCTTTCACCAATTCTTGAATAAATTGTTTATACATGACTAAATGCTCAGAGAAACGAGGATTTGTAGCATTCTGGATTTTTGTCTCAAGCATGGATAAATAATCTGTCATATCTACCTTTTTAGATACAACAAATATTTGGATTGCAAATGAAAGAGAGTTGAGAAATGACATAAAGCCATATACTCGAGCGTTTTGCTCATCTGTTGAGAGAAGATAAAAATTAACGGAAGAGACTTCAAGAATTGAGGCTGCGTTATTTCCTTTTAAAAATAAAACACCGTCTCGGATATCTTGTACTTCTGTAAAGCCTTGCGTTGTTGAGTGTATTTTATTTTTATTCATAGCCTAGATTTTAGTGTATCAGTTTTGAGCCCATGATCGATAGACTGATTTGCCGTTTGTGAATAACAAACAGCAAATCTCTTATCTATATACCCGTAGCTATTGCTGGATTTGGTCCTGGAATAGGAGTAGATCCAAACAAATCGCGTCGTAATTTTTCTCTTTGGTCAACAGAGGTTATTTCTATTGGATTAAAGATTTCCCCTTTCATCTCAATCTGTACGGTTTCGAATTCGTGCATTTTACCGGGATCATCAAAATACATCTTAAATGTTCCGTTAGGAAGTGGGGTGGCAGAAATAAATTGTCCCAAAGCATTTGTTTTAAAAGCACGTACCGGTATTTCATTTGTATCTACAACCTCAACAAGGATATTTTGAAGTACTTTCCCACGAGGATCTTTGACAATTCCCAACACAATATTGGGAACGTCAGGAATAGTAGGAAAACCTGAGTCAAGCTGTGTATTTGCACTAACACTCTTTACATTTTGAGAAGGAGCGGCCTGTTTCTCTGTTGCAGTAACTGCCGTTTGTGATGTTTGCTTTGCTTGTTGCAGTACATGTTGTTGGTATTGAGCAGTTTGTCCAAGTGCTTGCGCAAGTTTTTGTTCAAGGTCTTTAATCTTTGCCTCAAGTTCTGCTGTTTGCCCAACTGTTTGTTCAGCCGTTTTTATTTCCTGAATCTCTTTTGTGATCTCTGCTACATCTACTTTTTGTTTTGGTTCAGGTGCTTTTACGGGAGCATCGGCTATTTTTGCCTTAACGTCTTCAGATTTAATAATTGGTTGTACTGGGGCTGCAGGATTAATAACTTCTCTTTTTTTGAAAACAGGTGCAGGAGTAGAGATAGTACTTTGAGTAGTTACACTAGGAGTAGTTGGAGTAACTTGAGAACTTTGACTATCAAATGATGATTTGAGATTAGTTAAATATTGAAGCTCTTCTTCATCAGGTCTGAAATATGAATTGCGAAGCGCGCTTGCAAGAGCGGTTCTGTTTGCATTATTCTTTGGTTCTTGAGAGACAGGAGCAGGTTGAACGGTTGTCTTTGTTGGTTTTAAAAATTCGTACTGAGATAAATCAACTCCTTGTTTGTGATAAACAAATTGATTTTCTTTTGGAATAGAGGTAGCAAAATACACTAACATTTTATCAAGTGGACGCCCACCTACGGGTATAAAAGCAAGGGCAAATCCTACTCCGGCAAAAAGAGCCATCATGGGGATTTTTATAATCGCAACAATTCCCTCAAGTGGCAAAACAAACGTTATAGTACAAAATATTCCGGCAGCGATGATGTAACCAAATTGCTTGACGGTCATTGAACCGATGATCTTAAATTTAAATCCGGTAACGTCTTGAGGAATAGGGTGGTTTTCCATAAAATCACATAGGCTACTCAGCCTTGTGATTAAGCTTATAACGTGAAAATTTTTGATTCAAGCATCTCAAACTAGGTCAAAGGATTGCAAAAATGTGAAAAGAAAATACTTAGTTAGGTTGAGGTGTGGAGTCAGGTTTGATTTCCTGAAGTTTTTCTCGGATCTCCTCAATTTTTTCTTCTGAGTTATGTGCATCGAATTTTTGTGCAAGTTCTTCGTATAACTCTTGTTCTCTTTTTTGCAAATCGAATGTAAAGTCTTCACCTTTTAGTACGTTATTCATAGCTACTTGAGCCTCATATTGGAGTTTGTTTTCAATTTCTTGAGAGATTGATTGCCAACATGCATCTTCTAGTTCAAATTTTTGCTCAGCAGTGAGATCCCCAACTTTAGTGAGCAGTTCTTTTTTAAACTCCTCATTTAAAGGAGCGATTGTTATTAAATCTATGAGTGTTATCATCGTCGTTGTTGTGCTTTACGTACTTCATTTCCGATAGGCATAAGTATTGTAGCAAATTCATTTTGTAATGCACTTTGATCCTCAGATGAAAGAGCTTGAATACCTAAATTGGTCATATATTCTTCAGTTCTTTTCTTAAAGTAATGGTTAAGTTCCGTTTGTTGAGGTCTGGTAGGATCAGTGATATCAGAAATATAGAAATTTCCATCATTTCTAAAATCGAGTGTAAATTGCCTATTCTCGCCAGTATCAGATCTGGTTACGCCAATAGGCATAGTTACAGAAAAACCACGTATTTCTTGAAGTCTGATTTCAGGATTTTGTTGCAAAATACCATTTGCGATTGCAACGGTATACATGCCTTCTGCAGATGGAGAGAGAGTAGAGATATAATTAAGAGCTTGTTCTGATGCAGATTGTCCTCCAGGAATATTAGTGTACTGATTGTCGATTAAATCAATATAATCAGGTACAGTAAATCCTAAAATCTGACCTCTTCTTATGCGATCCCAGATAGCTCTTCTGTCTTTTCCACGCAATTCAGTTCTTAAATCACCATTTTTATCGTAAAAGATACCTATTGCAGGATTCATCCCAACTGCTCCAGCAATATTGTCTGGTAAGCTCTCAAAGAGCCTTTCATTAACTGCTGCCTGAATATGTACCGTTACTTGATCTCTGTCATATGTCTCCATTATTCTATAATCGATAGGTAAGGTAGTTCCGTGTGTCCGGGAAAGAGTACTATCAGGCATAGTCTGTTCATAGGTAATACTTCTGTCATGGACTTCTGCAGCCCCAACATTTTGAGTTCTAATAGTATCTGGACTTACTTGAATGTCTGCTTTTTGAGTTTCAAAGTATTTATTGATCTCAAGATGTGGATTTCCTTCTTCTGCAGAGTTTAATCCTTGATAAACTATAAATCTTAACAGTTTCCCAACATCATATTCAGATGTGGACACATATGGGAGCACTGTAGAAATAAGTTGTTTTTCCATGTCACGTATTGCAGTTCTAGCCAGTTCTTTTTGTTGAGTATTACGTTCAGGGATCATTTTAAGGCTGTTTTTACGTAATTCTAGTTGAAAAATAAGATTCTCTAAGGAATTACCTGTTGTAGATGTAATCTTCTTTAAGTCTAAATTATATGTGTAGATAATTGCTCGTGCGATAGCTTCATCGGATACCATTTCTCGAGCCAGCTCAGGATTTTGCTTTGAAATGTCAATGAAAGAAAAGATATGTTGGCGGAGGAACTCAGCTCCTTCAATTTGTCCATCTAGTGCAATTATGCTTGCGAGCCGCGGAAGTGTAAATTTATCACCATATTCTTTGTTACCAAACCGGGCATTTATGATTTTATCATATGCTCCCATGTCACCTACTATTGCTTTCCACATTTCAAGAGCATCCACTTGTTTTTGCTGTTCTGGTGTAAGTTTTC
>DAOMRL010000001.1:32309-35800 GCA_035445865.1 Candidatus Levyibacteriota bacterium | reverse complement strand
GCTGCAAACTGTTCAGCAAGTTGGTCATCTGAAACACTATATGGGAGTCCTGCGACGAATAATTTATTTGTCATAATTAATTTTCCCCTCCTTTCCGTACACTTCTCTCGTTCGCTTCTCTTACTAAGGTATACGGACTGAAAATGAGAGGCTTATTAAAAAGAAATTCTCAAATACTTACCGGAAACAATACCCGATTAAGGAGGTGATGTTAGAGTACACTCATATTATACCAGAAATTGTCATATATGTCATGGGTGAAGTGATATCTGTATATATATTATGTTATCTATAGACTATAGGATTTAGTAAGTGCGTTTTGTATATATATTTGATATAATATATCCAGCCGCAGAATATGTGCGGTTTTTTTATGGAAATACGAAATGTTGCTATTATCGCTCACGTTGATCACGGAAAGACTACGCTTGTTGATAGTCTTTTAAAACAATCAAATACTAAGATGCATAAAGACACTGCAGAGAGTCTTATCATGGATAGTAATGAGCTTGAACAAGAACGCGGAATTACAATTTTTTCTAAAAATGCGTCTGTTGTCTGGAAGGATATTAAAATAAATATCATTGATACTCCAGGCCACGCTGATTTTGGCGGTGAGGTTGAGCGTGTACTTAAAATGGCAGATGCGTGTCTGCTTTTAATCGATGCAAAAGAAGGACCAATGCCTCAAACTCGCTTTGTACTTAAAAAAGCGCTTGAGATGAAGCATAAAATCATTGTCGTGGTAAATAAAATTGATAAGTCAGATGCACGAATTAACTACGTGCTGGATAAAACACTCGATCTTTTTATTGAATTAGGAGCAGATGATGATGCAGCAGACTTTCCTATTGTCTATGCTTCAGCAAAAAATGGACTTGCGGGTTTAGAACCAGATATTGATTCAATGAAAGATATTACTCCTATCTTCGACACGATTTTAGAACAAACACCTGCACCAAGTGGTAGTGTTGATGAACCGCTTCAGATTTTAATTACCACCCTAGGTTCTGATGCTCATAAGGGACGCATCTCAATTGGAAGAATTTATAACGGAAAAGTTAAAGCAGGGCAAGATATTATCCAGATTACCCGAGATGGTGAACATAAAAAATTCAGAGTAACATCCCTTATGACGTTTGAAGGTTTAGATCGAGTTGAGACACCTGAAGCATTTGTCGGTGATATTGTGGCAGTTGCAGGTATCTCAGAACCGGTTATTGGTGAGACAATTTCAGATACGATAAATCCAACAGCATTGCCATTGCTTGCTATTGAAGAGCCAACAATACGGGTAAGTTTTATGGTAAATAGCTCTCCGTTTGCTGGAAAAGAAGGAGAATTTAAAACATCCCGACAGATTAGAGACCGGTTATACAAAGAATTAGAGACTGATATGGCACTACGTGTAGAAGATGAAGAAGGTGGAGGATGGACTGTATCAGGACGTGGAGAATTGCATATCGCCATTTTAATTGAACGTATGCGTCGTGAAGGGTACGAATTCCAAGTTGCCCGTCCGCAAGTAATTGATAAAGTTGTAGATGGTAAAAAACTTACTCCTTATGAATTGGTATTTATCGAAGTTCCGGAAGATTTAAATGGTATCGTTATGCAAAAAATGGGTACTAGACGCGCAACAATGATTGATATGCGGGTTGAAAACGGTACAGCATTTATGGATTTTGTAATTTCTACAAAAGGACTTTTTGGATACAGCAGTGAATTTATTACTGATACAAAAGGGCTTGGAATTATCAATACTCTTTTTGATCGGTATGACACTGATAATGGGTATTCTCATGAACGAGAACAGGGTTCACTTGTTGCACACGAAAGCGGACAGTCTACACAATATGCATTAGTAAACGCACAAGACCGTGGAAATCTCTTTATCGAACCGGGATCACATGTATATAAAGGTCAAGTTGTTGGTCAGCACGCTCGTGCGGGAGATCTGCGAATTAACGTGTGTAAATTAAAACAGCTTACCAATATGCGTTCAAAAGGTGAAGGTGTCTCAACATATTTTAAAACACCACATATCATGGGACTTGAAGAAGCACTTGAATACCTGGCAGATGATGAATTGGTAGAAGTAACTCCGAAAAGTATCAGAATTCGTAAAACAATTCTTGACGAAGCAGAAGCTCGTCGTGCAAAATCACAGAATAGATAACAGTTCATGGGTTATAATTACTGAAGAAGCAACAATCATGATTCAGTACTTCGTATACATTCTTCTCTGTTCCGATGGAACATACTACATTGGAAAAACTTCAGATATTAATAATCGATTAAGAAAACATAATGGTGAAATAAAAGGGGGAGCAAAATACACTCGCTCTCGTAGACCTGTCGTCTTAGTCTATTCTGAAGAAGCTGAAACCTTAAGTGATGCTCTGAAACGGGAAATGGCATTAAAAAAGTTATCACGAAAAGAAAAAGAAAAACTCATCAGTTAATACTGTTTAAAATGATGAAAAGAAAATTCAGTTATTAATTTTCGCGAGTTCAGGAGACATATTACTTGTTTTTTTTCTTTTTCATCTGATTTGCTAATTTCATCTGCAATGTATAGATTTCTATAAAACCGGCACTTGCATTTACATTAAAGTTATACCCCTCATCTACATTAAATGAGGTATGGTTAAGCCCGTATGGAGACTCCATTGCAACAACAGTGGCCATACCTTTAAATAATCTGATAGTTACAGTTCCTGTAACTTTATCGTTGACTTGTTCATTAAATGCATTAATTGCATCCATAACAGGATCATACCACTGTGCTCCGTAACATAGATATGCCCATTTAATATCCAGTGTTTCTTTTAGTTCATTGAGTTGTCTTGTTGACACATACTTTTCAAGCGCTTTGTGAGCAGAGATGATCACGTGTCCTGCAGGCATTTCATACACCCCTCTATTTTTTAGTCCTACAAGTCGATCTTCCAATAAATGTACTATTCCAACACCATGTTTGCCTGCGGTTTTATTAAGAGCGATAATAATTTTAGAGAGAGACATCTTTTTATTATTAAGAGCAACAGGAAGTCCTTTCTCAAAAGTAAGTGTAATTAATTCTTCTGAGTCAGGTGAATTTTTTACAGACGTATATGTGGTTAAAAATTTCTCTATTTTTGGTATTTCATTCGGTTCTTCAATTTCTCCTCCTTCCCAGGTCATTCCCCACATATTATCATCAACACTGTATGGAAAGTCTTTTGATGCAGGTACAGAAATTCCGTGCTTTTGTGCATATACTATCTCCTCTTCCCTATCCATGTTCCATTCCCGAACAGGTGCAATAATAGTTATTGAAGGATCGTGTGCTAATATATATCCCTCAATTCGTACTTGATCATTTCCTTTACCAGTGCATCCATGTGCTATGCAATCTGCTCCTGTTTTTTTTGCAACTTGTACTGCAATTTTTGCAAGAACTGCTCTTCCCATAGGAGTGGATAAGTGATAATTTCCTTGGTATGAGG
>DAOMRL010000001.1:16101-32285 GCA_035445865.1 Candidatus Levyibacteriota bacterium | reverse complement strand
ATAAAATTATTTGCGAATTCATCCTTTGCATCATAGGTAATAGCATCAATTGCTCCGAGTTTTAGTGCTTTCTGTTTTATCGTTTCTAAATCATCGTTTTGTTGTCCGATATCGAGAGTCAACGCAATTACTTCCGCTTTATAGTGGTCTTGTATCCATTTCAGCATTACTGACGTATCGAGTCCTCCTGAATACAATAGCAAGACCTTTTTTACTGATCCTACTTTACCTTCATATGATGCTATTTTGTGATATGTACTTTTTGTTTTCATATTATTTTAGCTTTTCTAATGCTGTATAAAATGTGTGTTCTCTTTTTTTAAGAGACTTTTTTTGCTGATTTAGTCTAGATAGATTCCCTTTTATTCCCAAATTACCAATCGCTCCTATATGAGTACTGTCTTTCATTACTTGTATAAAATCAATTTGAGACACTCTGGATAAATTGTTCCCAACTTTACCATATGCGTCTCGAAATGGAACGCCCTGTTTTGCCATATTCAAAGCAGAGTGTGTTGCAAAAAGATCTGAACTCATGGCATTGTTTAAAACCTCTTTGTTCGGTTCGATGGCTTTTAAAAGTAAAAGAAATATATTCAAAGATGTTCTCGTCGTGTTAATACTCTCAATAAATGGTTTTTTAGTCTCTTGATAATCTCTATTGTATCCAGATGGCAGATTGGATGAAATTGAATTGATTTGGAAATAATTACTATTAACGGTATGAAATTTTGCTCTTAATATTTCTGCCACATCAACATTCTTTTTTTGAGGCATGAGACTACTTCCTGTTGTGAACTCATCTTTAACTGAAAAGTAATTAAATTCTGAGGTAGTAAATAGCAATAGATCAGTGGCAAATTTTGATACATCATACATAACTTGACTTAATCCAAATACTACGAATGCCTCAAACTTTCCTCTCGTATGCTGTGTGTAAAGTGAATTATTTTGAACCTTTTTAAAGCCTAGAATTTTTGCTGTTAACTCTCTTTTTATTGGAAAAGGAACTCCATATGATGCACCTGAACCCAATGGAGATTGGTCAATTACTGTTAGAATACTCTTCAGAATCTGTATATTGTCTATCATGCTCTCTGCATAAGAGGCAAACCACATACCTACACTTGATGGCATTGCTTTTTGCATGTGAGTGTATCCTGGCATTGGTATACTTTCATTTTTTTTAGCAAGTCCAAACAATACTTCAGAAATTTCCAGAAGTTGATTACATATGGAAAACAATTGATCTTTTGCATAGAGGCGTATATCAAGCGCAATCTGATCATTTCTTGACCGAGCAGTATGCATCTTTTTTCCTATATTTCCTAGTTTTATTGTGATATCGGTTTCTATTTTAGTATGTACATCCTCATCTTTGTCATTTAACACAAATTTATTTGAATTATGGAGCACGAGCATTTTGAGTAGCTCTTTTTTTATCTTTAGATGTTCATTTATACTCAGAATACCAATTTCTTTAAGCATAAGAATATGTGCAAGTGTTCCATAAATATCCCATTGCACTAAGTTATAGTCAAGCATTAAGTCTTCAGATGAAAGAAACTGCTCGACTTGTCGATTACTGATACTATTGTTTTTTTGCCATAATTTTTTCATAAAAAAACCTCGTCTTCATTCTTCACAGTAAATATGAAGAACAAGGACGAGGACTTTACCCGTGGTACCACCTTGCTTTATTAGCTACAAAAAATCCACCTTTCGGTGGAGTTCTGATAAGCTAATCTTATTTATCAGCGCTCCGTTACCGACACGCTTTGTTACATTTATACGGTCAACTTCCGTCGTAGTTATTCCAAATGGATTTCTCCTACGCTGCGTGGATTTTATCACTCGTCTACTGCGGTAGACTCAAACGCATTTGTTAATTATGTCATGTTATCGCATATTAGGTTTATTGTCAATATGGATTTTAACTTCACAGCGTTATAAATTATTGAGCACTCTGTGTTCTTTCAAAAATATCATGGTGTTGTGAAATAAACTTTTTTGTTGATGAGGATAATGGAATTTTTTCAAGCTCTCGCATTGAATAAAATTGAATTGTTTGTCCGCGATCTCTATTCATATTATTAACATTTGTATCTGTAAGACGTCCATGATAAAAATGTTTTTGGATGGTATCTTCCTGGATTGTTGAGAGAAATTCTATATGACTAAGCTTTATACCTGTCTGTTTTTCAACTTCTCTGAGTATTGTTTCTTCCATTGATTTACCTTTTTCTCTATTGCGGCCAATAAATCTCCATACAACTTCATTTAAAAGGAGCGGATTATTTTCCGTGTGCATAACAAGCACTTTCCCTTTGTATGTGAGAATAATATTTACCTGATCGGTAATTGTTTCCATACTCTATTATACCACTCTATCTCATACACAATTTTAGTAATTATTCAGATATAATGACCGTATGACAAAAGATGTGTTAAAAATTGAAGATATTAAAGTCGGAAAAGGGAAAGAAGCAAAAGTTGGTAGTACAGTAACAGTGCATTATACAGGATGGCTCACCGATGGAAAAAAGTTTGATTCATCTGTTGATCGTAACCAACCATTTGAAGTAAAAATTGGATTTGGATATGTCATAAAAGGTTGGGATCAAGGTATTCCAGGTATGAAAATAGGCGGAAAAAGAAAACTTACTATTCCCTCTGATTTAGGATATGGTGATTACGGAGCTGATCCAATTATCCCTGGTGGGGCTACTCTTGTTTTTGAAGTTGAGCTTCTCAATGTGCAATAAATGTTGAAGCTTCTGTAGAAGCCAGTTTGTTTTTTATCCGTTCTAAAACAGATTCAATGCCTTCCTCTTTTTTAACAGAAATAAAGATTGGATTAAATGCATGAAATCTTTCTTTTAACTCCTCAATTTTTTCTTCTGAAATTGCATCACATTTATTAAATACATATATGATTTTTTCTTGTTTTAGATTAAGTTCATGTAATATGTCATCAACCACAGTTATCTTTTTGCTTACTTCATGATCCGATGCATCCACTACATGTAATAAAAGATCTGCGTGTATTGATTCCATGAGAGTTGACTTAAATGCTTTGACAAGTGTTGGTGGTAGGTCACGGATAAATCCGATTGTATCAGTGATTAATACTTCACTCCCAAGTTCTGGAATATATATTTTTCCAATACTACTATCAAGTGTTGCAAATAATTCATTTTTTACATAATTTTTTTTATTTGTCAGGATATTAAATAATGAACTTTTTCCTGCGTTGGTATATCCAACAATTGATACTGTTTTAAATCCTGCTTTTTTCCGTTGTTCAAGTTGGTTCTCTCTATTTTTACTAATTTTTGCCAATTCATCTTCTACTTTTTTAATCTCATTTCGCCAGTGTCTGCGCATCAATTCAGTGTTTGTCTCACCTATTCCAACGGTGCCGATACCTCCACCTTGGCGTGATAACACATGTCCCATGCCATAAATACGTGGTCCCATATATCGCATACGTGCAAGTTCAATCTGGAGATTTGCTTCTGCGGTTTTAGCATGTTTTTCAAAAATATGGAGGATGAGGTCAACTCTATCCCAGACTTCAATTTTGGGATTAGCTTTTTCAAACGCTAATTTTAATGCATGTATTTGACCAGGCTTAAGTAGTGCATTGATCACAACGACATCAATTTCTTTTTTTTCTACAACCTCAGCTATACTTTCAGTTTTGCCTTTTCCTAAAAAAGCCATTTGGCTAATCTTGTCAAATCGCTGAATCACGCGATCTACAATCTCTCCCCCAAGAGTGTTAATCAATGACTCAAGTTCTTCTCCACTATTCACACTTTCTTCTTTATCACCACGTGAGTGAATAACATGAATTGGGAGAACTCGCAATGTATGGGAAATTTCCTGCATGAACCTATTATACTCTATCTATTCACACAATTTTGGGTTGTACAAGTGTCACTATTTAGAACTTATCCATTTCTGAAGCATTAAAAAGAATAAGTTTTTAGCTCCTCAATTGTTAGCTCAATCTTTTTTTAAAAAGTGTATTTAAACTAGAAAATTGTTACCCTCACCGTGAATTTTCTACAGTGAGGGTAATGACTAAAGTTATCTTTCAGTATTCTCCTCTAATTGCCTCACAAGTGTGCATAAAAGAAGAATACCAGCTTCAAGTTCTCGAAGATAGAGCAAGAACGGTTCTTTGATCTTCTTCCTTCTCTCAGCTTCTAAACGTTGTTCATACTCTGAAGTATCTTCTGTCTTTCGCTGTCCATCTCTGATCGGAAGTCCCTTCATAACATTGCGTGCCGCAGGGCGAGGATCTTGCTGATCATCAAGGTAACATCCTAAGATGTAGCCCGAGATGAAGGTTTGAGTCCCTTCCGCGCTCAATGAGCTGAGTAACTCAATGAGGACAGCTTGTGCACTTGAACAGTTCTCCGAACTATTTAAGATATCACGTAGAGAACGAACTGATGTTGCATGACCTGTTAAGTAAGCAATCATATCAACATTTGTTGGTTCTTCAATCGCATTGATTGCATTGACCAACTGTTGATATGAAATGAGTCTTGCAAAGTCGAATCTTGCATCCATCCAGATCTTGTTGACACGTACCACTTCTGTCTCCTTTCAGAAAGACACACAGTTAAACGTTCGAGATCGATTCGTGAATTATATCAAAAAAATCGCCACATTACTATAAGTCATAAGTTAAACGACTTAAGAGAGTCATTGTGTATATAGTACTTAGAAATCAAGATTTTACCTGATTGACCTTATTTACAAAGACTAGACAGTTGAGAGCTGAGAAGTTTCTGTTCAGTATATACCCAATCGCAAGATGTAGAAGGCAAAGGACAAGATTTTATACAATTTGAGTAGTTATCCCAAGCAGTTTTGGTACAAGCAGAAGATTGATCTCCAGAATATCCATATGATGCATAACAGGTATTCAATTCACTCGAATTTACATTTTTACACGATTGCGAACAGCTATCATTATCATAAAATCTGTTAGAACAATCAAGATAGTCCTTTGCCCACTGAGTTTTTTTACTTTCCATGGTTGAAATTATTGATTGTGCAGCTGAAACGTTTTGTGGTTCACAATACATAGTATAACCACCAAAAGAGTTAAACATAGGTGTATTATAGGAATTGGAGTTATTATTATTTTGTGTGTTAGTATGACATTGAGACTTATCTGTGTAGAATTCCCATTTATTATCTCCTACTCCACAGCATATTGAGTTTTCACATTCTTGACGAGTTAGTGGTTTTGTTCCTCCACCACAATTTGGATGCACATTACAATGTACTGGTTCGTTAGGATTTAGTGTCTGTTGTGTATTTTGTGGAAGATTTGAGCTTATTTGTGGTTTACCGAACATTTGAACTACTACTACTTGTTTTGATCCTTGAAACATATCATATTTATAAGCAACACCAATTTCTGTATACTTATTATTTAATACATTTTCTCTATGTAGTGGACTATTCATCCATGCATTTATTGTGTCTGTTGATGTTGAAAATCCCATTGCTAAATTCTCCCCTGCATATTCATAATTATATCCAGTATTTTTGATAAACCACCAAGGGTCAGTTCCGTCTGGTGCAACATGATTCCAATAATTATTTGCTATCATATGATCAAGTTTTTGTTTGGCAGCTGAATCTAATAAACTAGATCTTGTCAATGGCTTAATATTAATCTTACCCCTCTCCTGATTTGTTTCTTCTATTATTTTATAATCAAGATTGTTCTCTGCTATACTTTGAGATGTGCCAGAAATTCCTGAGCTTGCACTATATTGTGCACCATTAGTTAAATTTTCAGTTTCATTCTTTTGAATTGCTAGATAAATTGATGATGTGCCAAACACTATCATGATAATAAATAATACAAATCCCCATTGAAAAAGAAGTTTATTTTTTCGCAAGTAAAGGTTTAATTTCCTATGATGTAACAAAAGGTTGACTATAAAAAATAAACAGAAAAGTATGAATACAAACACACCAATAATTACATCAATTAACAATATATTTGTGAGCTCTTCAGGATATTGCCCAGACTGATCTGGTTTTATAAACATAATATAAAGAAAAAATAATATTAGAGTACAAATCCAAATTAGGTAACTAGTTATGCAAATTGTTGTAATTTTATTTTTTAAAATCCAAGTCATAGAATAAGTGTAATTGATATCTGGAGATATTTAAAGCATATGAAAGATGATAATAGAATTTTCCGGAGACACTTTAAATTTTTTTAACAGATATTGCTGTGTCTGCAAATGTGCCTGTATGCCATTTTATATACCGGTTCAGTGCCCGAAGATATTTACCCCCTTTTGGATCTTTTACAAAAAGATTTGCGGTAACTAGTGTTCCTCCAATTTTTAACAATCTATCAAAAGGTGTAAGGAATTTTAGAGACGGTGCATATCCGTCAAAAAAAATAAAATCATATGATCCCTGTAAAGTTGGAAGAATTGCTTCTGCTTTTCCATGATGTGCAGTAATTCTTTCTGTTACCTCAAAATCTTTCCAGTTGTTTTGTGCAATTCGGATGTGAGACAGATCTTGATCGATAGTATCTATTTTTGCCAAATCATTTCCAAGAGCAAGACATATTGCGGTATATCCAAGGCCTGTTCCAAACTCTAATATCCGTTGAGATTTTGTTGCAGCAACGAGTGCAGTAAGTACAGATCCATATTCATATGGATATCCACCACAGGTGTGCTCTGCGCGATGGATTGCAGATGCATCAAAAACAGTTTGAAGATCTTTGTGTTTCATACAGATATTCTACTGTACGATCATCTGATAATTGTATGCTACAATGGTACTGTGTCAGACGTATACGAAGAATCAGTACTACTTCATAAAAAATATCAAGGGAAAATAAAAATTGAGTCTGTTGTTCCTTTGAATTCAAGAGAAGATCTCTCCCTCCTCTATACCCCAGGAGTTGCACAACCAAGTCGTGAAATTGCTAAAGACCCGGCACTCTCCTTTGATCTTACATGGCGAGGTCGAGTTGTTGCGGTCATATCAGACGGCTCTTCTGTTTTAGGACTTGGTAATATCGGACCTGAAGCAGCATTGCCTGTTATGGAAGGAAAAGCACTGCTTCTCAAACAGTTTGGTGGTGTTGATAGTGTTCCTATTGTAGTGAACACACAAGACCCTTCAGAAATCGTCACATTTATCAAAAATATTGCGCCATCTTTTGCAGGAATTAATCTTGAAGATATTGCAGCTCCTCATTGTTTTCAAATAGAAGAAAGTCTGCAAGATATTGGGATTCCTGTTTTTCATGATGATCAGCATGGGACAGCTATTGTGATTGCTGCTGCTTTGCAAAATGCAGCCAAAGTTGTCAACAAACCATATGATTCGTTAAAAGTAGTGATTGTGGGTGCTGGTGCTGCAGGACTTGCGACATCTCGTATTTTGTTGGGATTAAATTGTTCTGCAGATGTCTGTTATCGGATACAAGGACAATCTGCAGTTGATGATGTTATTGTGGTTGATAAAACCGGTGCACTCTACTCCGGTCGTGATAATCAAAATATTTACAAACAGGCGATTGCAGGAATCTCAAATAAAGATAAAAAAACAGGTAATTTGTCAGAAGTTATAAAAGGTGCAGATGTGGTAATCGGTGTATCAGGTCCTGGTAGCATTACTGCTGATATGGTAAAAAGTATGGCTTCAGACCCGATTGTGTTTGCTCTTGCAAATCCTGTGCCTGAGATTATGCCTGATGAAGCGCTACAAGCAGGTGCTGCAATTGTTGCTAGCGGAAGAAGTGATTTTCCAAATCAAATTAACAATGTTTTGGCATTTCCGGGAATATTTCGTGCGGTGATTGATGGGCGTCTCAAACAAATTACACAAGAGATGAAAATTGCTGCTGCCGATGCATTATCTGCGATGGTGGAAAATCCCACAAAAGAAAATATTATCCCCGATGTATTTAGTCCAAATTTGGCAGAAAATCTGTCAAAAGCAATTTTAAAAACAGCCGTTTAATAGAGTATAATCCGGATATGGATACTACTATCTCCAAAAAAGTCTTGAACTTTTTTTCTCAGTTTAAAGAATTGTCCTACAAAAAAGGTGAAATATTAATCCGAGCCGATGATGACCCAGCAGGAATTTTTTATCTGGTAAAAGGAGAGGTGAAAGAATACGCAATATCAAAAAAAGGTGAAGAACTTATTATTAATGTATTTAAAAAACAGTCATTTTTTCCTATGTCGTGGGCAATAAATCAAACGCACAACGAGTATTTTTTTGAAGCAATGACAGATGTCACAGTATATCGTGCATCAAGAGAAGATAGTATAGATTTTATTAAAAAAAATCCTGATGTTGCATACAACTTATTAAGCAGAGTATATAAAGGTGTAGATGGTTTGCTCACGCGTATGACGTATCTTATGGGTGGAGATGCATATACCCGTTTGGTCATAGAATTATTATTGTATGCAAAGCGTTTTGGAGACGGAAAAACAGCAATTGAGATAACCATTTCTGAAAAAGATATTGCAGCCCAATCTGGAATGGCTCGAGAAACAGTAAGTAGAGAGATAAAAGTACTCAAAGAAAAAGGGATTATTGTCTCAAAGAAAAATGTGTTAGTGATTAACGATATCAATATGCTTAGAAAAGAGATTTCGTAATGATTTCATGAGTTGGAATTATTCGATTCCGTTTTTTTTTATCAGTTGGCAATCCTGTAGGCAATAAATATCCTTGCCACACTCCTTCCCCTACTAACAACTCTAAATGAAGAAGATCAGTAAAATCAGGATTGTCTTTTACGGTATACAATCTATAGTTCCCGATAGCTAAAATAGCATCTGTCTTATGTGATTTGTGTGAAGCAACAAGTATTTCTCCTATATTAGTAACTGATACCCAAGCAAAGGTCTCTTTATTATCTAAAGTAAGAATTTTTGTTTGACGTTTTGTCTCAATGAGTGAATATCTGCCTTTTTTGACCAGTTGTATCATACTAATGAATATAAAAACATTTGCATAAATATGCAGTGATATCTGTCACATACTTTGTATGATCAAGATCACTGCATTGCATTTATATACTTGTTATTCTTCAAGTATGAAAAACAGTATGTACAACAAAATTCTTGTTACTCACGATGGATCTACGCTAGCATCTATGGCAATTCCTCACGCAGTATACATGGCATCTGCTTTTAATGCTGAAGTAATACTTTTGTATGCGGTAAATTCTGTTGCACAAGAGACTGCCGTGCTCCACACACACGCACTATATCAATTAGCAGCATTTGAAAATATGGCGATTGAAACTGTCAAAAGAAACAAAAAATACGCATTAAAAACACTTGAAAAAGTAAAACGTGAATTTGAAAAAGGAGGAGTACAAAAAATAACAGTACGTGTGGAAGAAGGACCTGCACAAGATGTAATACGTGATATTGCAAAACTTGAACAGTGTGATCTGATTGTGATGGCTACTCATGGTCGTTCAGGATTAAAACGAGTACTGATTGGATCTGTTGCAGATGATACAGTACGCCATGCTCAGTGTCCTGTTCTGGTTATCCCTTCTCACAAAAAGAAATCACGACGTACCTCTAAAAAGAGTAAACCATGAATCCACAAGAAAAAGTAATCAACGTTGAACACCGCGGAAAGACTGAAAAAATAATTGTTACCCATATAACAATACGCCAGAGTATATCCTTTTTATTATTAAAACTTATTGTTATTGAGGTAATAGCTGTTGCAGGGGTAATTTTTTTGTATATGATGGTAATTTCAGCTTCAGCAGTGGATGATTTTTTAGCACTCACAGTACCAAACCCTCTTACTATCTGGACTTTTTTACTCATTACACTTGTAAAAATGTCTGTTGTTATATTTGTCATCATACAGTGGCTTAATGAGTACTATGAAATTACTCCAAAAGAAGTCATACATAAATCGGGGTTGATATATAAAAAAGAGGATAGACATACTCTGAATCATCTCGGTTCAATTGAGATTCAGCAAGGGATTTTTGGACGGATATTTAATTATGGCACTCTGAGATTGTTTAACTGGGCGCTTGAGCGAAATGTAGAGTTATATCTCATTCATAATCCGATGAAATATCATAAGATCTTGCAATCATTGCTTCCTGAAGTAGACACTGCAAAAAATATTTTGAGAGAGCATGTTTTAGAAAAAGTAGAATAATTTTTTTACATATTGTATAGTGTATTGTTATGAAACACTCCTCTTTTAAAGATATTGTTTATGCAATAACCCAAAAAATTCCTGCCGGAAAAGTGATGACATATGGACAAGTTGCCAAACTTGCAGGGAATCCAAATGCAGCACGTGCTGTTGGTATGTGTATGAGCAAAAATACAGATACGAAAAAAATTCCGTGTCATCGAGTCGTTGCATCAAATGGAAAATTAACAGGATATGCATTTGGCGGAGTAATAACAAAAGCAGAATTACTCAAAAAAGAAGGTGTAATATTTAAAGGTGAAACTGTAGACCTTTCAGCATCTTTGTGGAATTTTCCTAAAAATAATTAAGAAAGTATTTTCTTCCACTGATATCTTCTATCCGGAAGATTCTCCTCATTACTTGTAGTATGTATGTCTCTTTTTTCAGTTAGTATAAATCCTTCTTTTTCGTAAAAACGGATCGCGTCTTTATTTTCCTCAAACACCCATAATTCCAGACCGTCTAGATACAGTGACTTTGCATGGTCAAGTAATAGTTTTCCGATTCCTTGATTTTGAAATGACCTGTCAATATATAAATGATTGACGTGATTGTTTTGTATGTGTATGAATCCAACGATTGTAGTATCTCTTTTTGCAACAGAGAGCCCTCCATCTTCAATAAGTGATGTAATGTAGTTTTGGGTTTGTTCATCTGTATGGAGATTTGGCAGATATTTCATATCTGACCTTGTTTCTTTGAAAACTCTAAAAACATCACGGGAATCAACGAGATTTGCTTGGGATATAGTGATTTTGTTCATCATTACTTTTTTGCAGCGGCAAGTATTTTTTCAGTTGTGTGCCAAAACCGTGTAGTTGTTTGGGCTTGGAGTGATTTTCCTAATTGATCATACGAGTTACCAGGTCTACCATTTTTTAAATGCCAAACCACAAACATTTCATTGGGTGTCATGTCAATAAGTTCATAAGCATTGTCAGAAGTAAATGAAGGGACTGGTAAAAGATTTTTTACCGGTTTTGATAGAAATGTTACGGCAAAACGTGTATCAGGAGTGAGTGTTTTATTGTGAAATGGATTTGATGCAATGATTTTTTCAAGTTCTTGTACCGTTCTCAAACACACTGCAACGTCATAACCGAGAGACAGTTCTAAGTGGTGTTCTATTTTTTCTTGCAGACTACTCTTCTCTTCATCACTTTCAAAAAATACATTTCCTGTTTGGATATGACCTGACATTTTGTAATCCAATCTGGGTAAACAGCTCTCTCAGATGTTCCATTTTGACAGTGTGTCCACCAACATTTATTCCTCTTAACAGTGCAATATACAGCGTCATATTAGCAGTATACCAAAACGTTATATATGAGAGCAGATTTTAACTGCTCTCATATACATATATCCTTAGTTTTTCCTGCGAAGCGTTACTATCAATGCTAGTGCAGAAAGTACGAGTGCAAAAATACTAAACCTTGTTGAGTTAGTTGATGCCAAAGATTCCTGAGAGTCAGTTTGATCAAGATCGTTTGTGACTTGTGTCTCAGAATACGGACTTGGTGCATCTTCAGTATGTGACTGGTCAGATTCTGGGTTATTTGTTTCGTATTCTTCTACGGTTATTGGTGATTTATCCCATGCAACAACATTTCCATTTGCGTATGTTTGGTATGCTCTCCAAACAAGTGTTGTCTTCTGAGATGGCGCTTGAGAACTAAAAACAAATTCATCACGTTGTTCGGCTGGAATATTTCCACCAGACCATATGATTTCAGTGACACGAGCATCTTCGCCCTCACCTGATTTTACAAGTTCAATGTTCCATCCAGGCTTAACATTCGGTCGTACACTTTGCAGTTGTTCAGGAATAACAAGTCTGATTTGTGTTGTTGGGACATCTTCTTCTGTTGGAACACTGACAACAAAATTAACCCGTGCCCCTATTCCAACTTCACTTGGGCGCACAACTACATGGGCAAATGTACTACTTGCTGTTATAAATATCCCACATATAAATAAGAACAGTACTAAAATATATTTTTTCATTTTTTGCCACCTCCTTTCTTTTTACTCATATATATTATTCCTAAACCTATAATTAACGTGCCAAAAACAAAAAAATGTGTATCTGGTGACCGTGAGCTAACGTCTGCGATCTGAGACTCTTTTTCTACGCGTATATCATACTCAAGTGTAAAAGGTTGGAATGTGGCAAGTTGTGTAGGTATACCGTGGATTATGATTGTATAGACATTTTTACTGGGAAAAGTATATTCAAAACCATGGATAGTGAAAGGCTCTAACGTTGGTTGTGAAAGAGTTTCTGTGTGTATCAGGGTACCGTTTGCTAATACATCAACAGTGCACATACAATTTTGAAAACTAAATTCGTTATTGGTATCTGTAAAATCAAAATAAAGGCTACTTTTTTCTTGTGCAACAGGATCATCATCGGGGTTAATATGGAGGATAGCACTTATTGCGCCATCACTCTTTTCTATATGGGCATAAGCAGTAGGATGAAACAATACGAATAATGACAGAAGGTAGCCAGTAATGAGTAGAAATACTCTCATATCTTGAGTATAGCAGATGTGGTTGAGTCTGAAGTCATAAAATAAATGTACGAATTGTTAAGATTGAAGCTAGAGTGATATTTTGGTATCATTAACAGGTTATTATTGCTGGATCGTCTAATGGTAGGACAACGGACTTTGGATCCGTTTATCTAGGTTCGAATCCTAGTCCAGCAGCTTTGATTTTATCCTCATTTTTTATAAACAGGGACATGCATCCCAATTGTTAGACTCAAGATAATTGACATTTATCTATTTTGTTGAGAAGCTATAAATAGATTTAAATGAAAGGCTTAAACCAACAATCTACTTTTCCCCTGACACCTCTACCAGAAGAACATACAATGCAAAAACCTAAAAAGTTGCCAAAAATATTAGTTATTGCAAGTGTATTAAGTATTATAGTACTTGGTATAGGAGCATATTTAGTCAATACAAGAAAAAATCAATCAAACCCTTCATCCAATATTCAACAAAAAATAGCCTCGTCACCTACGGTAGCAGATAGAGGGGAAGTAACTGCTATATCTTCAAAATTATATTACTTTGATATTCTCAAATCTGATGAAGATTATGAAACGATTCTATACGAAGAAGGCTTTGAAAAAAACACTATCGGAAAAGAAAAAATCATTACACTTCCTGCTGATTCTGGTGGTATGATTGTAAACTTACAGTTTAGTCCAGATAGAGCGTATCTTGGGTGGAGTAAAGAATTTTCTCATGAGCCAGCCTATATTCAGTATATTGCCTTTAAAAATGAAAAGAATGTAGAATCAAAAAAAATAACTATAAACAATGCACAAATTCAAGACTTTGCATTCTCACCTGATAGTCAACAGATGGCAATATTAGAGCAAGTGAGAGTAGATGATATGAATTCGATTGACAGGTATAAAATTAGAATTGTCTCGCTAGAAAATGGTGCTACGCTTCGTGAATTCTCATTTTTACAACCCGGAAACCATATACCTATGGGGTTTATATGGTCAAAATCAAATAAACTGAGAGCAATATTTTCCACGAGAGTACCCTCTGATATTAACTGGCTAGCAGACTTTGTCTCTATTTCTTATACTCCTAAGGGAAATAAAGAATTTGAAAGAGTAATCCATACAGGGAGTTATAATAATCGGCCAAATTTTGCTATTTCAGAAGATGGAGAAAATGTTGCTTTTGTCACTGTTTCATCATCACCCGAATTAGTGTACGGAGATATTAATGGCACAAATATAAGCAAGTTGGTAACGATTCCGAAAGATGAGTGCACTAGTAGTAATGTGACAAGTATCTCGCCTGATAAGAGATATATTACTATTGGAAGTAGTTGTTTAGCTAATCAAAGTAGCAAAATATTTGACACGAAGAAAATGGAGCTATTGGACACAGAGATAACATTTCAAGATTCGATATGGACACCAGATAGTAAATATATGTGGGTAAAATACTATAGTAGAGAAGGTTCTACAGCATATATTCTTTCATCAACTGGAAGAATTATAAAAAAAATGGATATGGAGAAAACATATCCTGTAATTTGGAAATAAATTCTTCTTGCAACTTCGTAAGAAAAAGATAAATCACTTGACGAAGATTTTTTGGTAAAGATTCCTACACAATCAGCTAGTTCAACCAAGCGAACATAAAATATGTCGCAAGTCTACGAAATTTTATTCCTTGCGTAAGATTTTTTCCATTGCCTTTCCTTTTGCTAACTCATCGATTAATTTATCGAGGTATCGAATGTTTTGCATCAGTGGATGATTGATCTCTTCCACTCTGATCCCGCAGATCACTCCGGTAATTAATTTTCGTGCAGAATTCAGTTGAGGAGCTTGTGCATAAAAATTTTCCAAATCAGTCTCCCTTTTAAGTTGCTCCTCAAACTCTTTTTGACTATATCCTGTCAGCCAACGAATAATCTCATCAACTTCTGCTTTTGTACGTCCTTTTCTCTCTGCTTTAGCAATATACTCAGGATACACTCTTGCAAAGCTCATTCTATAAATCCGATGATTATCAAAATTATCTTGTTTCACAACAAATACACTCTACCATACTCAAATATGTATGTAAATGATAATACTTCTTTTTGATATACTTCAGATAATATGTCTTATTCACCCAAAAACTATGTTTGCCCATTTTGTGAGCTAGCTCAAGGGAAAGATACAATAGATGGATTCTCTAAAGCTGAATTTATTGTCTATAAAGATACAAATACCGCTGCTTTTATTTCCTCACATACTTGGCCACATAATGCAGGAAATGTGCTTATTATCCCGAACAAACATTTTGAGAATATTTACGATATTACTGACAATGTATTGGCTCAGGTATATATGACTGCAAAGAAGGTTGCAACAGCTATGAAAAAAATATATGGTTGTGATGGAGTGTCTATGCGACAACATAATGAACCTGCAGGAAATCAAAACGTTTGGCATTTCCATGTTCATGTGTTACCACGATATAAAAATGATGATCTATATGTTAATCATAAAAATAAAAGATTAATGACCGATGACGAGAGGCAGTATTATGCAGGCAAATTAAAGCAATATTTTTCTAAGTAATATTGTAGAGATTGTCACTAACTATTACATATTCTCCCACAGTCCTATGGTATTACCTTCCGTATCTTTGAAATATGCATAATACCCCATATTTGGGACTTCACCTTTAGGAACTATCATCAAGCCACCAGCTGCTTCAATTTTTTTAGCATGATCGTCAATTGATTCAACTTCAATTGTGATAACAGGAGTGGGGTTTTCTTTTGTTCTTTCATAAAAACCACCGTTGATTGATCCAGGTTCTGTAGGCATCATGTCTTCACTAGTAGGTGTAGTCATGGCTCCGATATATCCAACTTCAGGCATTTCATCAAATTTCCATCCAAATGTATCGGCATAAAACTTTTGTGATCGTTGCTTATCATCAAATGGAATTTCAAAATGAACTACTTTATTCATAGTACTCACCTCCTCTTCTGTTATTATTATAGGTAAATCATTGTTAATAAGATGTAATAAAAAATAAAACAAGCTTAATGAATAACAATAATAATATATTGACAAACGATAAATTGTGAGTTACAATAACTATTAGATCGTATGAAACAAGGGTCCACATTATTCTTAAAACTTGTAATTTCAGCTATTGGAATTGGCGTGTTTGTTGGTATGCTTTGGTTTCCTCAAACTGAAGGAAGAGCCACGAACTTAGATCTCGTTAGTATTTATACTGATCCGCTTATCATCTACATATATATAGCTTCAATTCCATTTTTTATTGGGTTATATCAGGCAATTAAATTATTAAATTTAATTGATGCAAATAAGGCCTTTTCTCAAGGTGCTGTTAATACACTCAAAA
>DAOMRL010000001.1:0-16049 GCA_035445865.1 Candidatus Levyibacteriota bacterium | reverse complement strand
ACATCCGTTTCTTTGTGCAAGGAGACGATCCAGCTGGGCCGACAGCACTGGGTATTTATCTGGCACTGGCATTCAGTGTGATTGCGACAGCTGCAGGTATCTTTCAAAAGCTTTTCCAAAATGCAGTAGATATAAAATCAGAAAATGATTTAACCGTATAAGGCAGGTACTATGGCAGTAATAATTAATATCGATGTGATGCTGGCAAAGCGTAAAATGAGTGTAACGCAACTTTCAGAGAAAGTAGGGATTACTATGGCTAATCTCTCAATTTTGAAAAATGGAAAAGCACGTGCTATTCGTTTCTCAACGTTAGAAGCAATTTGCGAAGCGTTAGATTGTCAGCCGGGAGATATTTTGGAATATAAAAGTGATAAAAACATATAATTAAAGGAGATTATTGTATGACTTCAAATAATAAAAAGAATATGGAAAAACGCCTGATTCGTATTGCTATTATCGTTGGATTGATTTTACTCATTCCGCTATTTGGGAATATATTTACTCACGAGTGGAACTGGAGTATTGTTGACTTCATTATTATGGGTACTTTATTGTTTGGAACTGGGTTAGCAATTGACTTTGTATCAAGAAACGTTAAACAGCCTATGTATAGGATGGCGACAGTTATGGCAATTATTGCACTATGTTTGGCTATTTGGGCACAACTTGCAGTTGATTGGGTATCACAACTGTTAGCTCTATTCCCTTAAAAGGATCTACATGTTAATACAATAATTTCTTCCTCAAATCTTACAACACGTTGTTATAATTACATGATTATGGATAAAAATCCGATTACAATTGAAACTGTTGTAAATGCACCAATTGAAAAAGTTTGGGAATACTGGAATAAGCCTGAGCATATTACAAAATGGGCATTTGCATCAGATGACTGGGAAGCGCCAAAATCAGAAAATGATTTACGTACGGGTGGTAAATTTACTACCACGATGGCTGCAAAAGACGGCAGTCAAAGTTTTGATTTTGAGGGTGAATATACGATTGTTACTGAGTATAAACGTATTGAATATACTATGAGTGACGGCAGACAGGTAAAAATTGTGTTTGAGGCCACACCGGAAGGTACAAAAATCACTCAAAGTTTTGATCCGGAAAGTGAAAATCCTCGTGATATGCAAAAAGATGGGTGGCAGTCAATCCTCGACAACTTTAAAAATTACACAGAAAACAATTAATTATAACGTTACAACTTTTATTGTATCGGTAGCACCGCTTACACCCACTGCAGTTCCACCAACCATAACTGTTTTTTCATCTTTTTTACCTATTTTTTCATCGCGAATTTTTTGTGCAATTGCTTCCCAATAACTATCACTAGTATCAGTTGGAGTTACAGTAAATGGATACAATCCCCAAACGAGATTTAATTGATTTCGTGTTGTTTCATCGTGAGTTACGGCAACAATTGTCGCGTTTGGTCTAAAAGATGCGATATTTCGAGCAGTGGCACCTTTAGAGGTTGCAACTGCCAAGAGCGGAGCTTTTAATTTATATGACAAGGAAGCAGCTGATGAAGTAATTGCGTTTGATTGCAGATTTTCTGTACCGATATGTTCCCAGTTCACTTTAATATAATATTTGTATTCAGGATTATTTTCTACAGAATGGATGATATCATGCATAACTTGCACTGCTTGTACAGGGTATTTACCGGCTGCAGATTCAGCAGATAACATAACTGCATCTACCTGATACATAACTGCATACGCAACATCTGATGCTTCTGCTCTGGTGGGACGAGGGTTTTCAATCATTGACTCAAGCATTTGGGTTGCAACAATTACCGGTTTTTGGAATTGTCTTCCCAGACGGATTATTTTTTGCTGTAATACTGGGACCTGTGCTGCGGATGTCTCAATAGCAAGATCTCCACGGGCAATCATAATTACGTCTGATTCTCTGACGATTTCTTCTAAAAATTCAATTGCTTCATTTTTTTCAATTTTTACACAAATTTTAGTCGGCTTTTTTTTATCAGAGATAATATTTCTTACGTGTGTCACATCTTCAGGTGATTGGATAAAAGAGAGCGCTACATATTCAACATTTTGAGATAATGCAAATTCCAGATCTTCTATATCTTTTTTTGTAAATACATTTTTTGTGAAATGAGTATCAGGGATATTTACTCCTTTGTGTGATGAGACCCACCCATTATTTTTTGCAACGGTTACAATGCGCTTACCGTGAATTTCAGTTATCTCGAGTTCAACAAGACCATCATTAAGAAATATTCGTTGTCCGACTTTTACCATCTCTGATAAATCAAATTGCATAGGCAAATCTGCATCTTGTGGTTCTGATGACAGACTTACTCCTTGTCCTTTTTGCAATTCTAGTCTACCCTCTAACTCACCAAGGCGCAATTTTGGTCCTTGAAGATCGGCTACAATTGCAATAGGTTTACCGATATCTTGAGATACGGTACGGATGTTTTTTATAACACGAGCCTTTTCTTCGTGATTGCCGTGGGAAAAATTAAGTCGTGCTACATCCATTCCTGCTTTTGCAAGTTCTGTTAATGTCTCAAAAGATTCAGATGAAGGACCGATGGTGCAGATGATTTTTGTCTTCTTTAATATCATAATTTTATTATATCAGATGGATACATTCACATATTCATGAGAATACTGTATACTTTTGTTTATGGAAAATGTTATTCGATGTCAGAGTTGTGGGATGCCTTTAGGAGACGGATTTTTTGGCACTGAAAAAGACCAAAGCGAAACACAGGAGTTTTGTAAATTTTGTTATCAAGACGGCGAATATGTACAACCTGATTTACAGATGGAAGATATGGTTCAGATGTCTATTAATAACATGGTTGAGTCAGAAGGTATGGATCTTGCTCAAGCTGAGTCACTGGCAAATCAATTTATTCCAAACTTAAAACGGTGGAAAAAGTAAGGATGGTAGTGTTACTATGGCTTTTAGAGAACTCAATCAGCGGTCAATTGTTAAGACGATCACCTATCGATTCCTTATTATTCTATCCAATTTTACGATCACCTATCTCCTGACCAAATCTTTTACACTTGCAACAAGTGTTGCCGGAGTTTCATTTGTCATAAACACTCTTATCTATTATTTTCATGAGCGAATTTGGAATACTGTTAGATGGGGAAAGAAGAAACAATAGATTCAAGAACACTGATATATAACCCATACATATCCTGCTACTCAATGAGTTTTTTTTGTACAGTATCTGTAGTTGGGTATGGTAGCCCTACATGTTTATAGGCAGCAGCGGTTGCAATTCTCCCTCGTGGGGTTCTTTTCAAAAATCCGATCTGCATCAGATATGGTTCGATAACATCTTCAAGTGTTCCTACATCTTCAGACAGAGATGATGCGAGTGTTTCAATTCCTACCGGACCACCGTTGTGCATCTGAATAATTGTTTTCAGCAGTCGTATGTCAGAGCCATCAAGTCCCATCTCATCTACTTCTAACATCTTGAGTGCTTCATGTGTTAGTTTGTGAATCATGTCTCCTTTCCCTTTTACTTGTGCATAATCACGTGCTCGTTTTAAAATTTTGAGCGCAATACGAGGTGTTCCTCTACTCCGTTGGGCAATTTCCCGAATACTTTCTTCATCAATGGGTACCTGTAATTTTTCAGCAGCTCGTTTGATAACAATACACAACTCGGCGGGAGTATAAAACTGAAGCCGGTGAATTACTCCAAATCTATCTCTCAGCGGTGCTGATAATAATCCTACTCGAGTAGTCGCACCGATGATAGTAAATTGTGGTAAATCAAGCCTCAGTGTTCTGGCAGATGGTCCTTTACCAATCACAATATCAAGGCAGTAATCTTCCATTGCAGGATACAACGTTTCTTCTACTACTTTGTTTAATCTATGTATCTCGTCAATAAACAAGACATCTCCTTTTTCAAGATTGGTTAAAATTGATGCAAGATCCCCTGCTCGTTCAATGGCAGGACCTGATGTTACACGAATGTTGCTTTTCATTTCTCGTGCAATGAGATGGGAAAGAGTTGTTTTCCCCAGTCCTGGCGGTCCGTATAGCAATACATGCTCTATTGCTTCTTCTCGTTGTTTGGCTGCAGTTATGGCAATTTGTAACGACTCTTTGATGTTTTCCTGTCCGTAAAATTCATCCCAGGATTTCGCACGCAAAGAATTAATTATTACTTCTTCTTCCGGCTCTTCTGGTTGATCTCTGATAAGTGGGTTTATGTCATCCATAATTATTATAAGTATTTAGCTTCTCCCTAGATTTTTAAGCGCTAACTTCAGGGTTTGGTCTGCTGATAGATCAGTTGGTACTGTTTTAAGAGCTGTTTGTATTTCTGCATAATTAAAACCCATTGTTTGTAGCGCTGTTATTATATCGTTGTGTATATTTGCATCCTCAATCATCGCAAGTTCATCTCCACCTTTTGCAAATGCACTTTTGAGCTCGAGTATAATTTTTTGCGCATTTTTTTTACCAAGTCTTGGAACGGCAGTAAAAAATGTCACATTACCTGAAATAATGGCCTCAATGATCTCATTTCGTGTACCGGTTGAAAATATCTGAATAGCAGTTTTAGGTCCGATTCCTGAAATGCTTATAAATTTTTCAAACAATTTAAGATCTTCAGGTGACATAAAGCCAAAAAGCTCAAGTGCATCTTCTTTGACGTGGGTATAGGTAAAAATTGTAAATATTTTTTCAGGAGTACTTGCAGCAGTGAGCACTTCTCTAGTCGCAAGTACTTTGTACCCAACTCCCTGTACATCTATATATACATACGGGTCATCTCTAAATGCTGCACGTCCTGTTAAAAATCCAATCATAGTTCAAATTAAAAGCTAATTTTTCATTTTGCGCTTTGTGCTTTTAGTTTATGTGTAAACGCATGAGTAATTGCTATCGCCAAAGCGTCTGCAGTATCATCAGGCTTAGGAATCGACTTCAAATATAGCAAGGTTTTAACCATATGTCCAATTTGGGATTTGTCAGCTCTTCCATACCCGGTCAGTGCCATTTTTACTTGCAACGGGGTAAATGATGTAAGTGTGATATTGTGTTTGGCCGCAACCATTAATACGACACCTCTTGCTTGACCAACAATAAGTGCAGTTTTTGTATTTGTATTAAAAAATAGTTCTTCAACAGAGAGTGCATCAGGTTGGTATTTGGCAAAAAGTTGAGTCAAAAATTCATATATGGCAAGGAGTCGGTGTTCTGTCAGATCTGTTTTTGGAGTTTCAAAACACCCGAAGTTAAGTGTTTTTAATTTATTCCCATGTTCTTCTACTACTCCCCACCCTACTCGAGCAATACCAGGGTCAATTCCTATGATGCGCATATGCACGGATAGTATACCACCTTTAGAAAATTGGGGAAATTATGAAAGCTTTTGTTTGAGCACCGTAGAAAGGATTGAAAGGCTTTCTGCATCATATATTGATACGGTATAGATTTGTTTTCCGAGTTTTTTTAGTTTAGATATTGTTTTATCAATAACGTCTGATTGAACTAAATCTGTTTTTGTAAGTAACACTATTTCAGGTTTTGTAAGTAACACACCGTTGTCGTATGCTTCAAACTCTTCTCGTATTGTCTGATATGTTTTTACGATGTCAGGATCGGTAATATCGAGGCAGTGAACCAGAAGCTCTGTTTTTTCAATATGTTTGAGAAATTTTATTCCCAGTCCTCGTCCTTCATGTGCTCCTTCAATGAGTCCGGGAATATCTGCAAGAACAATTTGATTTCCTGAATCATCAGCTAAGACACCAAGATTAGGTTCCAGTGTCGTAAATGGATAACTTCCAATTTTTGGAGCGGCATTCGTAAGTGCTGACAACAAACTACTTTTTCCGGCATTTGGTTTACCAATCAAGCCTATTTGTGCAATCAGCTTCATCACAAGTCTAATCTCTTTAAATTCGCCAGGTACTCCGTCTTCTGCTATTTCAGGTGCGCGATTTGTAGCAGACTTAAATTCAGTATTGCCTCGTCCTCCTTTTCCGCCTCTTGCAATGATAAATGGTTTCATCTCATCGAGTCCTGATTGCTCATCGATAATTGAAGTCCCTAATGGAACAAGTATCTCAACATCGTCACCATTTTTACCGTGCATTTTTTTCTCCTTCCCATTCACGCCATTTTGTGCAGTTATTTTTTTTGTGTGAGAAAACTGAGAAAGATCTGACAGATTGTGTGTTGCAAGTATAATTACATCTCCACCTTTTCCGCCATTTCCTCCATCAGGACCGCCAAATGGGTTATGACCTGCTCTAAAAAAATGGACAAATCCATCTCCGCCATCGCCCGCTTTTACTGTAATTGTTACATCATCTACTAACATGTGTTCATTTTACCATGAATCAGGTAAATGACCTAAAGTACATTAGCTGTAATGTAACAGTTATTCATCTGATATACTTTTCTCATGGATACAAAAACATATACGGCAGAAGAGTTTGACCAGCATTTAAATAGAGAACACAGGTTATCTGCGTTCTCTACCTATTTAAAAGAAATAGTGTACGGAGGAGTTGACGGAATTGTAACGACATTTGCAGTTGTCGCCGGATTTACTGGTGCTCAAACTGGAGATAGCACGATTACCGCACTTTCTGTCACAACAGTATTACTTTTTGGGTTTGCTAATCTTTTTGCAGACGGTGTGTCAATGGGACTGGGGAATATTCTATCAGTCAGGGCAGATCAAGATGTATATAG
The DNA here is from genome assembly GCA_035445865.1 of Candidatus Levyibacteriota bacterium. GTDB lineage: Bacteria > Patescibacteriota > Microgenomatia > Levybacterales > GWA1-39-11 > JBDHUV01. Next base: position 9,320 of record DAOMRL010000001.1, on the reverse strand, counting down.
AAGAGAAAAAGAAAAAGAACGAAAAGAAATCAAGAAAAACAGAAGTGCTGAGATAGCAGAAACAGTATTTATCCTCAAACAAGAGGGATTTAATGATAAACAAGCACGTAGCCTGACAGAAATATATGCCACAAATGAAGAATATTGGCTTAAATTTATGATGAATAACGAGCTTGAGATGACGAGTCCTGAAAATGACAAGCCTGTCCTGACAGGGCTCTCAACATTTGTTTCATTTATACTTTTTGGTGCAATTCCGATCTTTCCATATGTCTTTTTAAGACATGATCCGAACATATTTGTTATCTCAAGTGTTGCAACGGCTGGTGCATTGATTATGCTTGGGATACTGCGTTATCGGGTGACAAAAGAAACGCTCACTCGATCAGTAGGTGAAGTTGTGTTATTAGGTGGTCTCTCCTCATTTATTGCTTATCTTGTTGGTACTTTCTTTCGCGCTTAGCCAGTACAATTGTAATAATCTGATCTTAAAGCATACGTTGGTATTGCGCATATGTCTTTTACTTGGTTACAATGAATACGTATGCTTATAAATGCACTGCTTTTTTTTGTCGGCTTCTTTTTTATCTGGATAGGAAGTGGACTGATTGTATCGTCTGCAGATAGGATTGCTAAAAAACTCAAGTTGTCATCTTTTGCACTCTCGTTTTTTATCTTAGGAATACTTACGTCAATTCCTGAATTTTCTCTTGGTGTATCAGCAATTGCAGGCGATGAACCAGAGATTATGGTTGGAAATTTGCTGGGAGGCATAGTTGTCATGTTTTTACTTGTCATTCCTATACTTGCTATATTTGGCAATGGAATAAAACTCTCCAGTGACTTTGACAAAAAACGCATGATTGCCTCTCTTTTTGTTGTCACGCTCCCCTCTTTTTATATATTGGATCAAAAAATTTCTTTGATCGAAGGAATTGTGATGATTGGTGCATATATATCAGTACTCATTTTTGTACAGTCTAAAAAAGGAGTTCTTTCTGAGCAATCAACTGAGGCACTTGTTAAAAAATCATATTCATTTGTCGATATTGCAAAAGTAATCGGAGGAGTTGCATTGGTGTTTATTGCAAGTGCTGTTGTGGTAGACAAAACAGAGTATTTTGCTCAGATATTTTCAATTTCTCCTTTTGTTATCGGGCTTATTTTATTATCAATAGGTACAAATTTACCTGAGTTATCTCTTTCAATTCGGTCGATTTTAAAAGGGAAAAAAGATGTAGCGTTTGGTGACTATTTAGGGTCTGCTGCGGCAAACACACTGTTACTGGGCATATTTACGCTGGTTCAGAGAGGATACATTGTGACTGCAGAACCATTTTATATCATTTACGGATTTACGATTATTGCGGTAGTATTTTTCTACTTTTTCGCCCGTTCTGAAAAAAGTATTTCCCGTGCAGAGGGTTTTATTTTACTGTTTCTGTATGTCCTCTTTATCTTGTTTGAAGTTGTACTGTAACTATCCACAAGCGTAGTTTTCTTAAGATTAGATCTCTATTGTAGCTGTAAGTGGCAGATGATCTGAGGCAGTACTGTTTTTCATTTCAAAGTGTTTTATTTTTAGATCAGGGGAGGTAAAAATATAATCGATTCTACGTTTCGGGTGTTCTTCTTTCTTAAAGTTTGTCCATGATGGTTGTGAGAGATTAGAATCTACATGAACTAGCTTTTGTGTTATATTTTTAATCGTTTGACTCGAAGGCTCACTATTAAAATCTCCCATCAGAACTAATCTCTCCTGTGGCAGGACAGATAATAATGTTTGTGTTTGCTGTAACTGTATAGCTGTTGCTTGAAGATTTTCAGAGTATCCAAGATGAGTAGAAAAGAAATTCACTGAAGTGTTCTGAATCATAATTTCAGCTTGTATTGCATTGCGCGGTTCTGTTGAAGAATTTTTTTCATATGTTGTAAGATCACTGAGTATATGTGTTGTTGTCTCTTGGATCGGGTATTTACTGATGATTGCATTGCCAATATCATATACCGGTGTATGTCTGTCTGTTGTAAATGATTTTGCATACGCAACATGATATCCAAGAGATTTGGCAATAACCTCGGCATCATTTTCTTTCTCCCCATTTTTTTCTCTGCTGGTTACTTCCTGAAGTGCGAGTACATCAAATGTAGTATTTCTCAAAAAATCGATTACGTCAGCCCTATTTTTTCCTCCCCAAATGTTCCACGATACAAGGTTTATTGTCATGTTAGTAGTATACCAAATGCTTGTTTTATATATGATAGGAGCAGTATAATCTAAGTAGAAGTGAGGGAAAGTTATGATTGAGGTATATTTTAAGTCGGTCAAAGACAAAAAATTTAAAAAAATTGAAACAGTCCGTGCAGGGTGTTGGATTAATATAGAAAAAACAAGTGAAGAAGATCTGCAAAAAGTCTCAGAGTTGACAGGACTTAATATGCGGGATTTGCAGGATAGTCTTGATAATTATGAAGTACCACGACTTGAGCGACAAGAAGAAGGTATATTAATGTATGTGCGAACTCCTGCTCCAACAGAAGGAGAACTACATACTGAGTTGTTGACGATTATCACAACAGATAAATATCTCATAACAATCTCACCAGGAAAAAATTCTGTAATTAATTATATTTTAGATCAAAAAACGTCCACTGCGACCACTCAAAAATCAAAAGTTGTTTTGCGTATGCTTCTCAGGCTTGCATATGAATACACAGTACAGATTAAAAGACTTCGCACCAGTGTTTCTCGAAGTACGAGTGATTTTTCTCAAATTGATACAAAAGACTTTATTAGACTTGCACAAATCGAAGAAGTGTTAAATCAATATATTACAGCACTTGTTCCAATGAACAACGTATTTGAAGCAATCAGATCAGGAAAATTTATTAGTCTCTATGAAGAAGATGCAGATTTAGTGCAAGATTTGTTAGTCGGTATCAAACAGTCTGCTGATATCTGTTCGGTAAATTTGCGCAGTATTCGCAGTATTCGTGACTCATACCAGGTGATTTTTACTAATAACTTAAATAAGATTATAAAATTATTTACATCACTAACAGTTATTTTAACGATTCCTACCATTGTCGCAAGTCTTTTTGGAATGAATGTAGACGTTCCGTTTGATGAGTATACGTACGCATTTTCAGCTATTACACTGTCTACTGTTCTTGCCTCCCTTTTTGCTATTTTCTTTTTGTATTATAAAAAGTGGCTTTAATACATCAAAAATCCCAGTATATAAACACCTAAATATCTAGCATTTACACCCTTTTTTTCAATAAATTGCCTAATTCATATCCGAGGCTAAGTGTATAACAAAAATACTCAATAAGGCCTATAAAACTTGACTTATCAGGTAGCACATGATATTATCCCAAAGTTCGAAAAATTTATGCTTAAAAAGCAAGTGATTGCAAGTATTCTTGCCATCGCACTAACTTTTTACAGTGGAAGCCTTACATTTGCATCCGCTGCTACGCAATCTCCCCAAACACAAAACCCCATGACGAAGACCGACTTCTGCTCCGGTTTCTTCCCTTCTCCTTTGTGTGGGAAAATCGATGATATCTGTATTCCGGTAAAAAAATCTGCAATACAAAATGCATCAGTAATTTCTGTACCGCAAAAAACTGCGAACGGTCTGTATACTATTACGACATCAAAACAAGAAGAAAAAGATAAAAGACCTGCATTTTCATATACCTATGATGTAGCAATGGCAACTCCTACGACAGCCCCTACTCTTACAGCTACTCCAAGTCCGACAGTAGCAGTACAGTCTGCAGTTGCGTATAACACTCAAGAAGGTGCTCAGCCTACAGGAAATGGATTAAACCCAGATACAATCTTTACACTCGTAAATCAAATACGTGCACAGCACGGACTTGCTCCATTTGAAAAAAGTGCAGAACTATGTTCGCTTGCGAGTGAACGTGCACCTGAACTCTATACAGAGATTTTTGTAACTGGAAATATGCATGCAGGGATTGCACGTCGTCAACCGAATCTTCCATATCGGGTTAACGAAAACATGATCCATCAAAACACTGAACAACAGGCTGTTACATGGTGGATGAATTCATCTATTCACAGAAGTGCAATATTAGGTAGTTATACCCACGCATGTGTAGGCTGTCAGGGTAATAGCTGTGCTATGTTGTTTGCAAATCTTTAAAGCAAATAATTAGTAGTATATGCTTCTTCTTAATGATTTCTTACTGAAATAAGAGATTATCATTACAATAACATTTGTATAGTAATATGAGTACGTGTTGTACTGGCTATGTACTCAACAATTCAATCTAGACTTCGACTACATTCACAATGGAATACGCGGGCGTTTTCTTATCACCCGGTTATTTTGTATGCCGTAGCAACGCTTCTAACAATACTTGCCTGTTTTGTCCTATTAATAGTTGTACTATTGGGTGGTACACTTTCTCCGTATCTCATTTTTTTTATCCCTATAGTTGTGAGCGCCTGGATTGGGGGTTTTAAAACAGGAGTATATGCAACAGTGCTTTCCGGAATCTTAGCATTTGTTTTTTTTGTTATCCCTTCCTCCCCAGTGAGTATCCCGGGAATATATTCTTCAGTGTGGGAAGTTGGGATATTTGCAATAGAGGGGTTGCTTATTAGTGCAATCAGTCAGAACATGCATGAAGCGCTAAAAAAACTTGAGGTAAAAAATACAGAACTTAAACATAGTGAACAGCGATACCGGCTTGTTGTTGAGTCAGTCAAAGACTATGCAATTTATACACTCGATAAAGAAGGATATATTACCAGCTGGAATAAAGGTTCAGAACACACCAAAGGATTTACACAAGCTGAAGTATTAGGAAAACACTATTCAATATTTTTTAATGCAGCAGAAGTCGGAAGCGGAAAACCATGGTCACATCTGATCACAGCGATTGAAAATGGAAAGCACGAGTATGAAGGATGGAGAATTCGCAAAAACGGATCACTGTTTTGGGCAAGCGTGTTAATGACTCCTATTACAGATGAGGCAGGTACGATATATGGTTTCTCAGTAATTTCTCGTGATATGACAGAGAGGCGGGAAATGGAAAAAAGAAAAGATGAATTTATTAGTATTGCAAGCCATGAGTTGCGTACTCCGGTGACGAGTGTAAAAGTATTTACTCAGGTATTAATCAAAATGTTGGGTACTTTTCCTGATAAATCTCCCATTAAATATCTTTTTAAAATGGAATATCAGATAGATAAATTAACCGCATTAATCAATGACTTACTTGATGTTACCCGTATCCAGTCAGGCAAAATTCAATATCGCACGGAACCCTTTGACTTAAAACAATTGACTCAAGATGTGGTTGAAAATATGCAGGGAATTGCTCAAAACCACACAATAGTTTGTAAAGGGACAATCCACAGTCAGATAACAGGTGATCGAGACCGTGTTGCTCAGGTCTTGATCAATTTAATTACGAATGCTATAAAATACTCACCAAATGCAGATGTAGTAGAGATTGGACTTGCGCAGGATAGTTCACAAGCAATACTGACGGTAAAAGATTATGGTGTTGGGATTCCGTCGGCAAATTTTTCAGGGTATATGACAAACAAGAAAAAACATATCCTGGTATTGGAATGGGATTATATATTTCATCAGAGATTGTGAAACGGCATAACGGAACAATTCACGTTGAAAGTGAGATTGGTAAAGGATCAACATTTACATTGACACTTCCTATTTTGACACAATGACAAATTCTAATTCATACAGTGATGGACATATTTTAGTAGTTGATGATGACGCTGCAATTCTTGAAGCGATTCAGGTGTTACTTGAATTAGAGGGCTACTCTGTTCGTACTGCAACAGATGCACAAACTGCGCTTCAAGCAGTCCAAAAACACCAACCACAACTTGTAGTACTTGACGTGTTGTTATCAGGAGATGACGGGAGGGATATTGCCAAACAGTTAAAAAGTGCTCCTCCTACATCAGCAATTCCTATTGTTATGATGTCTGCTCATCCAAATGTCAGACAAAGTGTGATTGATGCAGGTGCCGATGATTTTATGTCAAAGCCATTTGATATGGATGTGTTACTCGGATTTGCTGCTCAGTACACACATAATTCAAATAATAATTAATTTTTTTGTATAAAATAATCTATTGCAATTGATTGGGATATTGTTATAATAGCTTGTAATGGCAACTTCTACAAAAAAGTCATCCAAAAAAACTGTTCAAAAGTCTGACAAAACATCGTCGTCTTCTTTTGTTACACGGATAAAATCTATCCCTTCAAAGGTAAAACTTCCTGCTATCAATCGCTTTAAACTATTGCTTGTTCTGGGTATTGCAGTGGTAGTTGCACTCCTCTACTTTTTCCAAGATGTGTATTTGTTTGCAAAGATAAACGGAAAACCGCTTACTACAATGGCAGTTATGAAAGAGATGGAACAAGTCAAACAAAATGAAATTTCAGAAGTAGTCAATATCATGATTGATAAAACACTTATTCTTCAGGAAGCAGAAAATAGAAATATTGTGATCCCTGATTCAGAGATTGATCAAGAAATACAAAAAACAGAGGCCCAACTACAGCAATCAGGTCAATCATTGGACAGTCAGTTGGTTTTGCTTGGACTTACTCGTGAAGGACTCCGAGAAAATTATCGAATCCAAAAATCTATAGAAAAAATGCTTGGACAAGCAGAAGTTACTGATAAAGAAATTGACGCATATCTTGAAGAAAACAAAGATATTATTCCTGAAGAACAAGAAGAAGCAGAACTTCGTGCTATGGTAAAAGAACAACTTTCTCAACAAAAACTTGGAGAAAAATATCAAGCATTTATCACTGACTTACGCAATAAAGCAAATATCACAACCTTTAGACCATACCTTAATCAAGCACCTGTTTCTCAATAATCTAAAACCCCAGCTGCTCTTTGAGAGTAAGCCATACTTTTTTCCAAAATGACGCATTTTTGTATTCCTGATATGCTTGTCTTTTTTTGATATCAATAGATCCGGGCATTGGCGGATCGACCCAACATGACAATAATACCCACTCATTATGCTCATTTTTTGTTGCAATAACAGTTACAAAATAGTGTTGTATTCTTTTTTGAAATTCTGTTGTGTGAGCTTTTTTTCCGGGAATTGTTTTATCAGGGGATCGGAATGCTTCAAGAGCCATTGACTGAGGCATATACCGTTGGCTCAATCTTTCAAGCGCATGATTTGTCCAAATAACTCCTCCATATCTGTTATTTTGTGCCATATTTGAATTGTATCACAAACATTTAGTACTTGATTTTTGCGTGTTTTTTTCAGTATAGTGTATAGGCAATGGACGACACTCAGCAAAACGAACAACAGCCATCAGAAGATACAAATAGCGTTATTATTGAAGAAGTAGAGATAACTACTCAAGCAGATAATGCCGCAGTCCCAACCGATCAAAGTACTGTATACCTAAGCCTTGAAAATCTTATCCGAAGTAATCTCACAACAATTGATACGCTTCAGCAGCAATACCGAGAACAAAAAGAAATGGTTGATAATGTACTCGAAAATGATTCTACATACAGACAACATTTAGAGACTGCAAATGAAGCCAATAAAGTAAAGTCAGCAACGAGACAGCAAATTATGAAACGCCCTGATGTTATAAAAATAGCTGAAAAAATGAAATCAATGAAAGAAGAGATGAAAGAGACTCAAGCGACAATTTCTGATTTATTGCAAGAATATCAGCGAATTTCAGGAAGTAATGTCATTGAACGAGAAGATGGTCAAATTTTAGAGATTATCTCAATTTCAAAACTCGTTAAAAAATAATTAAATCTTTTCCTAGTTCTTACCTATTCTTATTCACGTTCTTATTCGCACTCAGTAGTATACGAGTATGACAATTATGGCACTCGTGATGTTTGTATCACTTATTTTGCTGGTAGTGAACGCCTTTGATCCTCGAATTGCCAATAAAGCCGACATTATATATACCATGATAAAGCTGAGTGTTGGTGCAGTATTAGGCTTTTTTATTATCTTACTCTATGGTGTTGGTGTACCGGGATTAAAATATCTTTTTATGCTGATAGGAATCGGTGGTATTACACATCTTCTGATGTCATACAAAACACCGGAAGTCTATAAATTGTAATCATATGATACAAGCACAAAAACAATCTCCTCTATTTACTATGTCTCCCACAATTGGACATTTTTTGTTATTTTTCTGGATACAGGAAAATGATAACAGAAAAATTCTTTTTAAAAATTGTTTGATGCAAGCATCAGGTAGATTAGAACATGATCTGTGTATGACCATGATAGATACTGCTGCAAAGCGGTGTTGGGAAGAGTTTCAAAATACTTATTGTGATCAATTGGATGAAGAAATCATGATTGATGACATTCAGAATTTTTATACCGTCAATAACAAAAATTATTACAACTGACATCGTCTAGTTGCTTCTCCATGATATAATGTGATTGATATGTCACACATTCTCCTTATTGACGATGACAAAGCAATTGGTGAGGTCATGGATGTTGTGTTAGAAGAACTTGGACATACAGTGACAGTTATTCCCTCATTTGATGATCTTAAGAGCTCCAAATCAATCTCAGCGGACCTAATTTTGCTTGATGGTAATATTGGGGTATCTTCGGGAAAAGAAATTGGAGCATATTTGCGTACTCGGTCGTCTCTGCAGTCTACCCCACTCATACTTTTTTCTGCTGATGATTCTGTTGAAAAAATTGCAAAAGATATGAAAGCACAAGGTATTTTAAAAAAACCATTTGAAATTGATCAGCTTTCTGAAATAATTGAGCAATATTCATGATAATGATCTTGCTGAATTCTTACTTGTTTTTATGTAAGTCCACATGTATGAAAGCTAGCATTAGACACAAAGACGATTATGTATCCGCCTCAGCCTAGTGAGGTCTTGAGTGGCGGAATAAAGGAGGTGAATATGATGATACAAATTAAACGAAAAAGTTCTAAAAGCGCTGCTGTTAAAGCAGGAATTGCAGGTGCTGTGATTGGTGCAGCAGGTACTGCTATTGGTATGAGTATGCGAGACAAGAAAAATAGAGACAAGGTAAAAAATACACTTTCTGATGCAAAAAAATGGACAAAAGATACAGTTGACTCTATACAGGAAGAGGTACGAAGTACTGCAAAGTCTGTAAAAGACGAAGCGAAAAAAACGGTACCAGCAAGCAAACAAGAACAAAAAAAATCTGATACTCGTAAAAAAGAGTAATAGATCATGAGAAATTATAAAAACAGCCCTTTTAAAAGGGCTGTTTTAGTAGG